>CAZSJB010000476.1:0-2608 GCA_964606625.1 uncultured Tepidisphaeraceae bacterium
TGATCAGCTGAATCACCTTTCTGCTGGCGATGTACTACTTCATTACCTTCTTTGCGTATGGCAAAGAACCAGGTCAGGGGTTTACCACGATTATCCTGTGCGTCCTGTTCCTCGGGGGGGTACAGTTGATTTCGATCGGGATTCTCGGCGAGTACATCGGGCGAATTTACGAAGAAATCAAGCAGCGGCCGTTGTATGTGGTGCAGGAATGCATTGGTATCGAAGAGAAATGGACGCCCGCGCAAAACCGTGAGAAATCGCTGGTTGTATGAGCGGACAGGTTTATGACCTGGAGGCTCGGAGAAGTGGGGTTGTGGAGGGCTTATTCCACCTTGTTTCCGGTCAGGCGACCATGCTCAACCATAATGCAGCGGTTCTGGATGAAGTCGATACCGGCTTCAGCGGCAAGTTGCCGAGCGGCTTCATTGATGATTCCGCTTTGCAGCCAGACCCCCTGAGCCCCGGCTTCGATGGCCTGCCGGGTAATGTCTTCACAAAACTCCGGTCGCCGAAAAACATTGACAATGTCGAACGCATCCGCGATTTCTGCCAGCGTCCGGTAGCACTGTCGACCCAGGATGGTTGTGTGGTTGGGATTTACGGGCAGAATCTCATATCCCTGTTCAGCCATATATCGAGCGACCCGATAGCTGGGCCGCGACGTATCATCACTAAGGCCCACAACGGCAATTCGCTTGGCCTTCAGCAGACGGTTGATCAGTGTTTTTTCCTCAGGCGTAGGTGGTGTTGGCAGGGGGCAGGCTTCGTCGGACACGTTGGCTCCTTTACCGACTCTTTCGCCGTTGGTGCGGTCGGTGCTAAGATTGTACGTTTCCGTCAGCGGAAGTAGTGACGGAGGAAATTCACGAACCAATGGCAAAACGCGACTATTACGAGATTCTAGGCGTACCGCGCAACGCATCGCAGGATGAAATCCGCCGTGCGCACCGCAGGCTGGTGCGCCAGTACCATCCGGACGTCAACAAGAACAACAAAGAGGCTGAAGAGAAGTTCAAGGAAGTCCAGGAGGCGTACGACGTCCTCTCGGATAAACAGAAGCGGCAGAATTACGATCAGTTCGGCCATGCCGGCGTTGGCGCCGGAACGGCAGGGGGAGCGGGTGTTGACCCGTTCGAGGCCTTCCGCCGGGCAACCGGTGGGCGGGGACGCGGATCGCGTGGCCGCACCCACGTGCGGGTTGAGGATTTTGATTTTGGTGGCGGCGCTCCGGGCGGGTTTGAGGAGATTTTTGAGCAGATTTTCGGCCGGGGCGCCCCGGCTGGAGGATCCGGGTTCGGCGGATTTCGCTCTTATCCCCAAGCAGAGCCGACTCCGCCGCCCCCGGCAGATGTCGAATATCCGGTTACCATTACGTTCCTGCAGGCAGCCCGTGGCACGACGCTGCCCCTGCAACTCAATCGCGATGGCCGCATCGAAACCATCGAGGTGAAGATTCCTGCCGGTGTGAAAGACGGCAGCCGCGTGCGGATCCGCGGCCGCGGCCAGCACGTCAACGGCCGATATGGCGACCTGTACATTATCACCCGGGTCCAGCCCCATCCGTATTTCCGGCGAGAGGATATGGATATCTACCTCGACGTGCCCATCTCCATGTACGAAGCTGTCCTGGGGACAAAAATCGAGGTTCCCACGCTTGACGGACCGGTCCAGCTGACCCTTCCCCCAGGCACGAGCAGCCACACCAAGCTGCGCATCAAGGATCGTGGCATCCATCGAGGCGACAAAAAGGGAGACCAGTACTGCGTTATCCGGATCGTTACCCCCAAGGAAGTGGATTCGCGCGATCGAGAACTGATCGCTGAGATGCAGCGAAAGTATCCGCTGGATCCCCGCAAGGACCTGAAGTGGTGATATGAACCCGCGCCGCGTCAGAACAGGCAGTATTCACTGGGCAATCATTGCCTTTCTGGCGGGATTTGTGGTTCTGATCCTGCTTCTGCTCATGTGGTTTATTACCCCGGGGATGGCGGTAGTGGGGGATCCTGAGGCAACCGATACCGATCGGGCACGCATAGCCGCCCTCGCCGCGCTCTTGCTGGCGGTCGTACTGGTGATGTTGTTTGTGGGATTGATCCTTACCTTTCGCGTCCGGCGGTACTTTTTCGATCCCTCCAAACCCCGCCAGACAACGCGCTATACCGATGCATGGGCGGAATCCGCGCGCCGCTATCAGGCACAAGAGGATGCATCTGACAAGCAAATCTGACGCGCGCCCACGCGCAGAAAATGCTGCCGGTTCAGGCGGAATCTGCGCTTCCAAAGAAAACGCTTGGTTCCAGTTGGTAAGCGTCGAAGAATGAATGCCTGGTTGTGAACATTTCTGCAAGCCTTTGTTTTGAAATGGCTTAAGAATGTGATCGTCTGGCCTTTGCACCGGCTGTCCACCGGAAAATTTCATCTGGCACGGCAATTGAAATGGGCAGGGTGGCATGAAGCCGATTGCAATGCCACAACCTCAGCAGGGCATGACCCTGGGACAGCGTATCCTTCAGGCGACGCACCTGGCGGTGGCCATGCATCTGCATGGGAGCATTGCCGATCGGCTGATCAGCAATAGCCCGTCATGTGAAAGAACGACGGCACCCAG
>CAZSJB010000477.1:0-2602 GCA_964606625.1 uncultured Tepidisphaeraceae bacterium
CCCAAGAAGGGAGCCGTTATCGTGTAATAAGTCGCATCAGGCGGTAGGACCAGACGATCTTTTCCACGTTCAGCCGGTGGGCCAAGCGGCTGGCGTGGTCGCCTCCCATATATCGCAATGCCACCTCATACCCCTCATCAAACTGGCGGCGATTGACCTGTCCCGATTTGCTGGCGGGATGAAACCGAAAATGCGCGAGCAGGCGATCGAGCATCAGCGGCGTGCTTACCCGGCCCATGCGCAACCACAGATCGTAATCCATTGTGTAATGCAGGGATTCATCCAGGGGTCCGATCTGCTCCCCAAAGGCACGCCGCCAGAATACAGCCGGCTGGCTGATGAAGTTTTCACGCAGCAAAGTGCGATAGCTGTATCGGCGCAACCTGCGGTTCTTATAGCGCGTGACCATCCGGCGGATTTCCCGATCTTCCGCATCGATAATGTCACATCGCCCCACCAGCCACTGCACCTGCCGATTGGCTGCAAACGCCTCCGCCACCGCCGCGAGCGCTCCCTCGGCGTAAAGGTCGTCGCTGTTCAGCCACGCCACCACCTCCCCGCGGGCCATCGCCAGCCCCTTGTTGATCGCATTGGATTGCCCCGAATCCCGTTCACTGATGAAGCGAAAGCGCGGATCATTCAGGGAGCGCAGAAAGTCGAGCGTGTCGTCGGTGCTGCCCCCGTCAATGACGATCCATTCCAGATCGAACGCGCCCTGCTGATCGAGAATGCTGCGGGCAGTCCGCCGCAGCAGCGCTCCCTGGTTGAGCGTTGGAGTAATGATGCTCAGCCGCATCATGGCACGCCTGCCTCGACCGGTTGTACCAGCCGCCGCAAAACCCACCGCGGCTGACCGGTGTCATCCACAGGGCCACTGAGCACAATCTCGCCCGGCACCAGCCCTCCCTCGGCAACTTTTGCGTCCATCTGCGGCGTCGTGGGCTCGATGACATACAGCGGATCGGCAATGCGATCCAGTGCATCAATCTCATACCACGCAGCCACCCGCCGATCCGACCAGTAACTCAGCACCCGCGCGATCTTCTCGTGCGAGACGACCCAGGCCTCCGGCTCAACCACCTCGCGCAGATCGTCGGCAAAGTTCTCCAGTGCCACAAACCGCTCATAGGAAGGCGCCAAGGCGGGAATGCGCTGTTCACCAATGAACTTGACGATTTTCAGGAAATTGGGCGCCACCCAGATCGCCAGCATCGTGATGAACACGACATTGCCCCACGGATGCCCCAGCCTTCGCTGGAAGGCCAGCATGCCGCTAAACCAGGCCATCGCCATCAGCGGCACCACCGGCAGCAAATAGCGCGGCGCCGGCAGGACCAGGATGAGCATCAATACCGTCCCGATGATGAACAATCCCCACAGCCAGCGACGGCGGATCAGCTCGACACTCAATCCCAACAACAGCAAGCTGACGAGTGAGGTGATCACCGGCCCAAGCCGATGCCCGAAAGCGGCTTCGGCGAGGCTGTCTTCCAGCAGAATCAGCGTATGGCGTCCCATGCGGGCAAGGCCCTGGGGCGTGGTCAGCTCCGTGAGACTGGCGAGGATCGCGGCTTCGTAGGTGTACCGAACGCCGCTCCCCCGGCGGGGGTCCATCCACCAGAGCGCCACCACCAGGAGCAGCACCCCTCCCAGTACAGGCAGCAGAATCCGCCGCAGCCGCTGCGACTTGAAGATCCCGATCACCCCGGCGCCCAGAATGGCAGCCAGCAGTACCCACATGTGCGGCCGCATGACCATCGCCAGCGCCAACCCCCCCACCATCATAGCAATGTCATACCAGCGGACTCGTGAGGGATTGGGGTTCTCACGCCACCGGCCCAGACACGCCTCCCAGCCGGCTAAAAACGCCAGCACCCCGACCGTGAAGGGAAGATCATTGCGCAGCTCGAAGGCATAGCGATATACAGTGAATGTCATCCCCACCAGGCAGGTCAGAAAGACCGCCGCAGGCCGATCGGTGTGCAATCGCACCAGCCGGTAGCACAGCGCCAGCGCCGCTGCGGCCATCAGCAGCATCACCACATGGGCTGGCCACACGACATCCACCCCAAAGAGCTCGAACGTCGCTGCCAACAAATAGGGCATGCCCGGGTACGCCAGCGCATGGGGATGGCCGTGATAATTGTACCCCTCGCCTTGCGCAAGATTGCGGCCGATGGACAGGTAAAGGGCCGCGTCCGGTTCCGGCTGCCAGCGCCCGGTAAATCCGGCAACATAAAACAGCGCCAGCACCACGAAATAAATCACTCGATGCCGGTCGTACCACGCCAGCAGCCACCGCGGCGCGTTCCAACGGGGTGTGGTTTCCCCGGGATCATCCAGGGTCGGGGCGGCAATGGACGGCGAGTGCGGCACAGGCTGCATACGAATTTCGCAAGTATAGACGCCCCCCCCATCCGCCACCAAATCCACGCCCGCCTGGTGCGCGGCGTTTCCCAGCCTGTCGTCCATTGCTCCACGCCGTACCGCTCCTATACTCGTACACGATGACCAAACGGCGCAAAATACGCGAACTTGCGATGCAGGTGCTGTTCTCCTGGGACGCGCACGGCGACGCCGATCATGGGATGGCGGAACAGAT
>CAZSJB010000478.1:0-2598 GCA_964606625.1 uncultured Tepidisphaeraceae bacterium
GACTACCCGCGCTTTGCCGCCTTTGAGCAGTTCGATCCGGTCCTCCTTATCGCTGGTACTCTGATACGTCCCCGCCAGCTGGGCTTCAGGGCTATCGTCCCCGCCACAGCCACCTGACAGAATCAGCATCGACACCATCGCCCCCACCGCGCACCACGACATGAATAAGTGATGTCCCATCCCAGCCTCCCGAGTTTAAACATGCCAATAACAGAATCATGCCATTTTCCTGCTCAGGTCACCCATGTCAAGAAATTGCGCACAGCAAACTTAACCGCGCATACATTTCAACCTGCGGCTGATTGGAGCTGTCGCCGCACAAACGCGAGGGTCGCCTTAGCCACCGGATCGTCAGCCTTCCGCCACCCGTGATGAACCGTGGTATGGTCGCGTCCGGAGACGACAAGCAACTCGGTCGGATACCCGGCACTGCGACGAATCGCCGCCATCAGCGCATTCTCTTCGACACGTCCGGGCATGTCATGTTCGCCGGCAATCAGAAGCATGGGCATCGGCGACGGGTGGGCATAGTACAGAGGAGCGAACGCATCGAGCACCGGCTGGGTGATGGGAATGCCGCGCTCCTTGCGAATCGTGAAATGCGTCAGCATCTGACCCGACGACGCCACACAGCCAAGTATCTCCCGCGGATCATGTCCCCCTGCCTCCGCCAGGAACGTCTCAGCCAGGCAGACCATGGCCGCGAGATATCCGCCAGCAGAGTGCCCGGTGACGAAAACCTGCTGAGGATTCCCGCCATAGCGATGGATGTTCTCCAGCGTCCACGCCACGGCAGCGGCTGCATCTTGTAAATAATCCGGACACCGCGCCCGCGGCGACAGCCGATAATGCGCACTGACCACCCCAATCCCCTCCGCCCGCATGCGATGCGCAAAGTCCAGCCGCTCCTGCCGATCCCCCGTTTCCAGTCCTCCCCCGTGAAAATAGACAAACACCGGATACCCCTCCTGCGCTGGCCGCTCAACCGTCACCGTACACCGCGAAGCGACGTAATCATTCGGAGGCGTCACGTAATAAGGCAGGTCGTCGGCTACAAGCATAGGAAGTGATCGGTGTTACAAAAGATGTCAGACACAATACCCGCGGCTGAGTGACACCGCCACTGGTAGCCGGTGCGGCATCAACGCAGGATTGGGTTACCTGCAAAATTCCACGATTCACACGGATTTCAGAAGGCGAGCAGCCTAGTAAGGCGGGGATTTGTGCGGTATGTTCGACAGCTCGCCATGGAGCAGGTGGAACTTTGCATTCTCGCCAGTGGGTCAGCCGGTAACTGCACCGTGTTGCGGACGCCCGGGGGGATCATGCTGATCGATGCCGGCGTCGGACCGAGGGCGATTTTATCGCGGCTGACGGTGGCAGGGGTCAGCCTGGGGGATGTGAAGGCGATCTGCCTGACTCACCTGGACAGCGATCATTTCCGCCCGGCGTGGCTGAAAACCATCGCGGATCGCGAGATCCAGCTTTGGTGCCATCAGCCCTCCGTGCGCCGATTGCTGCGAATGGATCGCCACCATCGCGAAAAGACGCCGGCATATGCGCACCTGCTACGGGGATTTGACAACCAACCCTTTTCCCCGATCCCCGCAATGACCTTTGAGCCGATCTCTTTCGCGCACGATGAAGACGGCACACATGGATTTGTCATTTCCGGCCACGACTGCCGCATCGGCTATGCAACCGACCTCGGCCGGGTAACGGATGAGCTGATCGAGCGATTTCGGGAACTGGACGTCCTGGCGATCGAAAGCAACTACGACCCGGACATGCAACGCGCCAGCGGCCGACCCCGCTTTCTCCAGCAGCGCATCATGGGGGGACGCGGCCACCTCTCCAACCACCAGTGTTTTGACGCCGTCCGCAAGATCCTGGATCGCGACGAAGCCCTTGGCAGCCTGCCTCGCCATGTCGTTTTGCTGCACCGCTCGCGCCAGTGCAACTGCCCCAACCTGATCCGCGCACTGTTTCACCGGGATCCCCGCCTGCCCAGCCGGCTGGTCTTGGCGGACCAGTACGAGCCCACCCCCTGGCTGAGCGCCAACCGCCAGCACGACGATTTCCCCGTCAATCTCTTCAAGATGCCCCAACTGGTTTCCCGATAAGCAGATTATCGGACCAAGGCAATTGCCGATGGGGATTGCAGAGGAACTGTGCGCCACTCCGTGATCCGCATTCGACATTCAAGGCTCAACATGCGCTTCCTGCTGTGCTGCATCCTGGTTCTCGTAGCCGCGTCGCGGACACTGGCTGTCCCTGAGGCAGTCAGCCGGACGCTGCGCTTCTTCGACTTTGAGGAACGCCGCTTGGGTAACGCCGAAGACCTCCCCATGCACTGGACCAAGGTCGAGGGCAAAAGCCTCCCCCACTACGTCAACGGCCGCCTGGCGACCGATTCTCCCCGCTCGGGGGAATATGCCTTTCGATTCGATCTCAATGGGGGCGGGCTGATCTACCGCTACGATTCCGGACAAATCCCCGTCCAGCGCGGTGCCCACTACCGCGTCGAGGGATATGTGAAGACCACTGTCCTGCCCCGCGCCCGGGCCCGGATCACTGCTTACTTCACCGATCTCGATC
>CAZSJB010000479.1:0-2596 GCA_964606625.1 uncultured Tepidisphaeraceae bacterium
TCCACGGCGGATCCGCCCGGGCCAGAAGCTGAAGGTGATCAAAGGTCCCTTCCACGCTGTGGTCGACATGAGCGACTTCCGGATGGATCTGTACCTGGGAGCGCCCGGGGGCAGCGAAGCGATGTTTGTTCGCTCGTTCCGAGTGGGTCTGGGTGAGGATGGATCCACACCGTCAGGGCTGTGGGTCGTGCCGTCGGGTGCCAAGCTGCGCAACCCGGTCTACTACAGCCCGCGCGGCGAGGGAATCATCGCTGCCGACGATCCGAATAACCCACTGGGTGAGTTCTGGATCGCCCTAGAAGGCCTGGAAGGTGATGCCGTTGGCCGAACGTCCTACGGCATCCACGGCACGATCGAGCCCGACTCGATCGGCAAGCAGGCCTCCATGGGATGCATCCGCCTGCTCAATGAGGATGTGGAGCAGGTCTTCGAGATGCTCTACGAAGTGAAGAGTCTTGTCCGGACTCAGGATTGATTAATCCGATCGGTGCCGGTCCGACAAAATGACCCTGCAAAAACAGACACGGATAAACCTGGTTCGAGCATTGGCCCGTGCCGGGTTTATCCGTGTCTTGTCGGTAACATGGGGAGGACGGTTACTTATCGCCCACTTCCACCTCAAACTTGGCGCCGTCGTCGTCAACGTCGCCATCGGCCTTACAGCCGATGATCCCAACACCCATCACCAGCAGCAACATTGCTAACCAAACTGCCTTCATGACATCTCCTTTGCACGGGCAGGACACCTACCCTCGCCATAGGTCTCTTGAGTGCGACAGCCAATCCATCGCACCTGACTCAGCAATACAAACGGAGTGCCACGTCCCTGTTTTTTACGAAAAGCGACCCCATGCGCAACCACACCCCCTTTAACCACGACAATCTGTCGCCGCCTTTGGCTCAGCTACGTTTAGTCGTCCCAGTTGTGGCCCGCGCCCGCTTGGCTCGGCCCCGTGGCGGCGCGACGGGAATCGCCGCTCGGTATTCCTCCTCGCTCATCAGCCCCGATTCCAGAAGAAACTGGCTTGGCCGGCTGGCCACGTATCCCGCCTGGCGCGATCGCGCGTAGTTTCCCGCTCGCTGCTCACACCACGTCACCCGCAGCAGCTTCTTCGCCCGCGTAAACCCCACGTAGCACAGCCGCCGTTCTTCATCCAATCCTCGATCTCCCCGGTCCTTCACGGCTTTGTCATGCGGCAGAATCCCCTGTTCCAGCCCGATCATGTACACCACATCGAACTCCAGCCCCTTGCTGGCATGAAGCGACATCAGCCGCACCGCGTTCCCGGTCCGCTGCTCATCGGCATCGGTGTACAGGGAGATGCTCTGGAGATAGTCGGCAATGTTCGCGCGGGGGTTGTGCTGCACGAACTGAGCGATGCTGTTCAACAGCTCATCGACGTTGCGGCGGCGATCCTCGTATTCTCCCTTCTCCTCATAGCGATCACGCAGCCACTGGTCATACTGTGTCCGCTGAACCAGCGCCGACGCCACCTCGGCTATCGACATCCGCGCCAACGGCAGTGCGAAGATGTCATGCGCCTGGCGGCAGGCCCGCATGGCTGCGTCACTCAGCGGCCGGCCGAGCTCATCGCGCACCTGCTCGGGCGATCGCATGACCAACAGCAGGTCCATGCCGTGCTGCTCCGCCCAGGCTTCTAGCCGGCCGATCAGCGCATCGCCCATCCCGCGCGCCGGTTTGTTGGCGATGCGATGGAAGGAGATGCCGTCGCGCGGGTTGCAGACAAACCGCAACATCGACAGCACATCCTTTACCTCCATCCGCTCGTAGTAGCTGCCCGCGCCGATGACCGTGTAGGGAATCTGCCGCTTCGCCAGCGCCTGCTCGATGAGGCGCGACATGTCGTTGGTGCGATAGAAGACCGCCATGTCGCGCGGCTGGGTGCCGCTGCGCATCATGTTGCGGATGTTCTCGGCAACGCCCTCGGCTTCGTCTTCGGGTTTGACGAACTTGACGCAGCGAACCGGTTCGCCGTCGCCGCGAGCGGCTGTGAACTCCACGTTGATCCGACCCTTGCAGTGTCGGATCAACCGGTCGGCTACTTCAATCACCTGTCGCGTCGAGCGATAGTTCACCCCCAGCTTCACGATCTTGCAGGACCCGGTCTTCCGCTCGCCGTTGGCAATGAAGCGCGGAATGCCATCGGGACTCGCCCCCCGCCATTCGTAGATGCTCTGATCCGCATCCCCCACCGCCAGCACGTTGTCTTCCTCTCCCGCCAGCAGCTCCACCAGCTCATTCTGTGCCCGGTTGGTGTCCTGGTACTCATCCACCTGGATGAACCGAAACCGCGCCTGCAGCCGCCCGCGGATATCCGCATGATCGCGCAGCAGACGCACCGTCTCGGTCAACAGCGAACTGAAATCGACCTGGTTCCGTTGACGCAGCGTGCGGACGTAATCCTTGATGATCGACAGCTCCCCATCCCGCACGCGATCGCCAGCCACTTCCAGCAAAGATGCGTCATCCTCCCCCAGGTTTTCACGCCATTCATTGGCCACCCACGCCAGCACCCGTGCCTGCGGTTTGGTTGGCTCGAGGCCCTTGCGGCGGGCGATCTGGAGAATCAGATCC
>CAZSJB010000480.1:0-2593 GCA_964606625.1 uncultured Tepidisphaeraceae bacterium
CATCTCCTGTTGGCCGGCAGAGCGGCCCTCGGTCTGTCATTGTTCAAGTGCCTCAGAGAGTTCCCCGAGACTTAAGTTTTACGACCGTTCGGGTTCCATGTTCACTACAGTGGATTGTAGGTCGGTCAGGTGGCATATCAAGCAAACCGGTGAGAACGCAGATCCTATTCCGCAGAATCGGGCAGCGGAACATAAAATCTCAAGAATGGGGACAGGAGGTGTCAGATTTCCGATTTTAGCTCCTCCGCTGGTTCATTCACACCGGCAATTCGGATGACCTCAACGGGGCACTCCTCTGCCGCCTGAATGATGGCTGCCTCTTTCTGGCAATAGTAGCGCTCGGCTGCCGGACGGATGGTACAGGTATCCGCCTGCACGTCGAAGACGTCGGGACAGGTATCCTCGCACAGATTGCAGACAATGCAGCCCTCGGCAATCCAGATGCGCTCAATGCGGGATGTATCGGTCGAATGCGGCATGTACTTTCTGTCGATGGTAAGTAGCATCTTCTATCCTGCCAATCGGAACCGAAGCGCAGGCAGCATGAGCTATACGTTGTTTTTGCTTGCAGGATCTTATGATGCAGATCGATCCCTCGTCAGCCGTAGAAGATAACCCAGTCACTGTGCAGGATCGCAATGCGGCGGCAGCGTCGGTGGCAACCCCCGTGAGCAAATGGGCCATTCATCGGCGTATGTACGACTGGGTGCTGTCTTTTGCCCACAAGAAGTATGGGACCTGGGCGCTTGGGGGAATCAGCTTCATGGAATCCAGCTTTTTCCCAATCCCCCCAGACGTTCTGCTTGGCCCGATGTGCCTGGGAGAGCGTCGTAAAAGTATGTGGTTCGCAACCGTGACGACGATTGGAAGTGTTCTGGGAGCGTATCTGGGTTACCTCATCGGGTTTGCAGCCCTGGGGATAGCACTGAAAATCCCGGGAATTACTCAGGAGGGAATTGACTGGTTATCGGCTGAGTTTGAAGCCCGTGGCGACTGGTACGTTTTTATTGCAGCGCTGACACCGATTCCATTCAAACTGTTAACGATCACGGCTGGATCCGCGCAAATGCCCTTGGTGCCCTTTACACTGGCGTGCATCATCGGACGAGGAATGCGTTTCTTTGGCGTAGCCGGAATCTTCTGGTGGATCGGCCCGAAGGCAATGCCCTTCATCGACAAGTACTTCAACCTGCTTTGCATTGTGTTCACGGTGCTGCTGGTGGGTGGATTCCTGATTATAAAGTACGCATTGTAATGATGTTAAAGACTGCGAAGTGAGGATCCACCAGAGATGTTCTATCGCGTGAGCATCCCGTTTGGGGTCCTGCGATCCTTCAAAGCCCGGCCGAATCGAGGGAGTTCTCGATATTGATTCCGCATTCGAGCTTTTCGCGTCCGGACCATCGGCCGGCACGGGGATCCTCACCGATCTGGATTGGGCGCGTGCAACTCAGTGGGTTGCAGCCGATCGACGCATACCCTTGCTCATACAACGGGTGATACGGCAGATCATGCTTTTTCAGGTAGGCATGCATCTCGCGCGTACCCCAGTTCAGCAGCGGCGAAATCACGTAGCACTGATATCGATTTGACCATTCAATGAACGCCTTGTCGCGCCGGGTTTGGGACTGTGACCGGCGAATTCCCCTCAGCCACGCTGCCGGCTGAAGATCACGCATCGCCCGTTCGAAGGGCTCATTTTTGTTGACCGCGCAGCACGCATCCACATCCTTGCGCCAGGTGTGGTTTTCCTCCCCCGCCTTGTGGAGATAGGCGAAAGGATCCTGGCGCGTGCGATAGACCCACACATTCAGGTTCAACCGGCGACGCAACTGCTCCATGAAGGCGAATGTTTCCGGAAACAGGTAACCGGTGTCGATGAAGACAACACGGATCTCCGGCAGGACGCGGGTCACCATATGCAGCAGCACAGCCGATTCAGCCCCAAAACTCGAAGACATGACCAGATCATTCCCAAATTGCGCAGCCGCCCAAGTCACGATCTGGGCTGGGGACTGATGGGCCAGCATCGCATCGAGCGTGGGAAGATCGAGTTTGGCCTCAGCAATGGTGGTCATCGACATTTCCTGTAGATTAGCTAGGCAATGAGGAGTTGTCCAGTCATCTCTGGCAAGTTATGAGCGAAAATTCCTATACCGACGGCCAAGCACAGGACAATGCCTCTCCAGCCCGGATTCAGGTGGATCCGCCGGGGCCATGGCTGTGCATGGGGCTACCGAATGCGCTTGAGTGGAAACGCGTTCAAGTGCCAATTCCGGGGTTAAATCCACAGCTGGCGGGCACCCGCATCCTCCACCTGAGTGATTTGCATATGCGACGACGCTGGGGGTGTGGCTACGACGCCCTGATCGATCGAATCAAGGCCGCTCGCCCCGATCTTCTAGTGATTACGGGGGATTTCGTGGAAGACAAGCGGGATTACCGCCCCGCCTGGCCGATGGTGCGTCGGCTGATTGAACCCCTACAAGCCAAGTGGGGAATTTATGGCGTGCTCGGCAATCATGACAGCGAAATGCTTGGGTTGCACCTGGCGGACTTGGGTGTGCTCCTGATCGAAGGCCAGCGCGTGATT
>CAZSJB010000481.1:0-2590 GCA_964606625.1 uncultured Tepidisphaeraceae bacterium
ATGCTGCATCCCGCCGGCGGTGACCTGGTGTTCCTGCATCGCCTCCAATAGTGCCGCCTGCGTCTTGGGAGGCGTGCGGTTGATCTCGTCCGCGAGGATCACATTGGCGAAGACCGGACCGCGGACGAATCGCAGATGCCGCTGGCCGGTGGCTTTGTCCTCCTCGATCACCTCGGTGCCGGTGATGTCCGAGGGCATCAGGTCAGGCGTGAACTGGATTCGGCTGAAGCTGAGGCCCAGCGTCTTGGCCAGCGTTGAGATCAGCAGCGTCTTGGCCAATCCCGGCACGCCAACCAGCAGGGCATGGCCGCGGCAGAACAGGGCGATCAGCAATTCCTCGATAACCGCTTCCTGCCCGACGATCTGCTTGTGCAGCTCGACTTTGATATTGTGATATCCCTGCTGGAGTTTCTCGACGGCTGCCAGTTCATCGGCGGCAAGGTCGGTTGATTCCGGCTGACTGATCCCGATCTGTTGTTCCATTATCACTCCCTAGGGTTCAATCTTGGCACGAACGTCCCGCAGGTGCACTACAATACAACTCTGGACGACCACAGGGACACAAAAGGCACGGAGAAAATGGCGCTTCTTTTTGGTTTACTCCGAGTCGCCGCGTCTCTGCGGTTCATTGAACGCGTATCTTCAGATGCACGTGCGGGACGCCCGTGCCACACCAGTCGGATGCGCCGGCTGATGGAAAGTTGCAATGCCTGAACTGCCAGAAGTCCAGACGATTGTCGATTCATTGCGGCCGCGGCTGAGTGGTCGCCGTTTTGAAGTGCCATTGCACCTTCGGCGGGACATCGTCCGGCCGCGCGGATTTGATCTGGCTGGGGCGATGGCACACCGAACTATCATAGGCATTGAGCGCCGGGCCAAAAGGATTGTTTTTCAGCTCGATCGCAACGAGCGGTTTTACATTCACCTGGGCATGAGCGGCCGGTTGACCGTCGAGCCAGCCGAAGCCCCCCTCCTGCCGCATACGCATCTCGTCGCCGCGATCGCCGATACCGGTGAGCAATTGCGATTTCGTGACCCCCGCCGGTTTGGCGGCATCTTCTGGCTGGGCACTGCGCCGGATGAGGACGGCACCCTGGGCCCTGAGCCACTGACCCTCCGCCCCCGGCAACTGGCGGACCGCCTGGCCAAAACAACCCGCGCCATCAAGAACGCCCTGCTCGATCAGCGCCTCGTCGCCGGCCTGGGCACTATCTATGTCGACGAAGCGCTTCATGCCGCCGGCATCCACCCCCTCGCCCCCGCCAACCAGCTCACGCCAGCCCAGATCGCCACGCTCAACCGTGCGATCAAGACAACCCTCCGCCGCGCCATCCGCCATCGCGGCAGCACGCTCCGCGACTATGTCGATGCCCAGGGCCAAAAAGGTGGATTCCAGCGCCTTCACAAGGTCTACGCCCGGGAAGGCGACCCCTGCCACCGCTGCCGAACCCTCATCGACCGCATCATCATCGGTGGCCGATCAACACATTTCTGCCCCGCCTGCCAGCGTTTGGCGTCCCCGGCGCTCAACAACCAATCGCGATAAGCAATGCCGCCTGCCAAATGAGTCGATCATGCCTCAGCCCGTGAGATGGGAGGCAATTGAACGGTGTCGGCTGTCCGGCGCTGCCAATCGCGGATCAGGGCGTAGGAATCAGCCACGATGTCGGCGTACTCGGGTTTCCCGAAGAGATTCTCGGTTTCCCCCGGATCTTGGTTCAGGTTGTAGAGTTCATGCTCGCCAATGGGGCTACAGTTGAACTTCCAGCCGTCGGGGCGGATCACCGTGCGCACATGGTCGGTGATGCTGGCGATGATCTGGTCAGCCGGCGCGATCTCCAGCATCCAATCCGGCAGGGGTTCGCGCGGCGTCCGGCGGGTGTTCCACTGGACGAACGCGGGCGCATCATGGTGATGGTTGGGGCCTTCGATCCATGGGCGGAGACTCTTGCCCTGGAGGTGACTGGGGATCTCGTGTCCCATCAGGTCCAGCAGCGTGGGCACGAGGTCAATGTGGCTGACCGGCCCGGTGACCCGTATGGATTCGGTCTGGCCGGGCAGGCGGATCAGCCAGGGCACTCGCACCGATTCCTGGAACATCAGGTCCTTGGCGATCAATTGATGCGCCCCCATCATGTCGCCGTGGTCGGAGGTAAAGACGACGATCGTATTATCGCGAAGGCCGCATTCCTCCAGTGTATCAAGAATCGTCCCCACATGCGTATCGATCAGGCTGCACAGCCCCCAGTAGTAGGCGATCAGCCGCCGCCAGTCGGCTTCATCCTTCAGTGTCAAACCGTTGTTGGCGCCCTGGCGCCGATACTTTTCATAGGCAACGCGGGCTTTGAGGGTCTGGGACTCGGTCGGAATGGCGTGAAAATTGGGAGGCAAGGGAATGGCGTTCGGATCGTACTGATTGTTGCGCGGGCTTATATAAGGCATGTGCGGCTCGAGGAAGCCGACGCACAGGATGAACGGGTTGTCGCGGTTTTCCCGCAAAAACCGCGATGCCTCCCTGGCCAGGAACTTGGGTTTGCTCAGGTGCTCGGGCAACCGCGCTGCCTCTTCCCGGCCAAACCGGTCGCCCTTT
>CAZSJB010000482.1:0-2588 GCA_964606625.1 uncultured Tepidisphaeraceae bacterium
TGACGTTTATCAGTGGTTTTTTTCCGAAGCGGGGGATGCGTATGGATCGTTCCAGGCGGTGGACGGTTCGTTCATCGGCAGCCCGGGATATGCAGCCGTTCCCGAGCCGACGGCACTCAGCCTGCTTGGTGTCGGTGCGCTGTTGGCGCTTCGGCGTCGGCGTATCGCCTGAGCAGGCGACAGGCTTCCGCAATCCCGAGCGGCGTCGGCGATGGATGTCGACGCCGCTTGCTCGCGCTTTGGGCGGACCGTAGCATCGCAGCCCATGAAGCAGGCATTTGCAAGGGCGGCGATGGCTGGGGTGCTGCTGCTGGCGATCGTGGCAGGTGGATGCACCAATGCCAATCGCGCGCTCAATGCACCCGGAGTGGCGCTGGAAGATCGACAACTGAACACCACGCGGGCGGCGATGGGCGGACTCGCGGCGATTGAGTTGAGCACGCGCATCGCGGTACGGCCGCTGCCGCCGTATCGACGATTGGCGCAGCGGTGGGATCAGACGTGGCTGGGGGATCAGCCGGGAAGCACGAACGATGGGTTGTTTGTGGGGCTGGCGATCAGTGGCGGCGGATCGCGCAGCGCCAATTTCGCGGCAGCCTGCATGTTCCAGTTGCAGAAGCGAGGGCTCCTCCAGCAGGTGGATTACATTTCCGCCGTGAGCGGTGGGGCGGTGACGGCGGCGTTTTACTGCACGCATGGCGAAGAATGGAATCCAGCCGAGGTTCAGCGGCGACTGACCCATGCTTTCGCCAATGACATCATCATCAGCACGCTCCTGCCCTGGAACCTGTTTGCACTCACCTTCTCCAGTTATGACCGGGGCGATCTGCTGGCAGCCAGTTTTCAGCGACAACTGTTTTCACGCGGGGGACGCGGGCTGACTTTTGGCGATCTGCGACCGGATCGTCCGCGGCTGCTGATCAATGCGACCAACCTGCAATCGGGACGGCGGTTTGTTTTTGCCAATGAGACGTTCGATCAGCTCAACAGCGACTTGTCGCAATATCCGATCGCGTATGCGGTCGCAGCCAGCTCGGCTGTGCCGGTGCTGATCCATCATGTGACGCTGCGCGATTATTCAACCATCTTTAAGCAGTACGTTCACCTGGTGGATGGCGGGATCGACGACAACCTGGGGATCAAGACGCTGATCGAAACCTATGAGGCGCACCAGGAAGCGGCACAGCAAGCCGGGCTGCCGTCGCCGTACCCCAAAGGGGCGGTGATCATCGTGATTGATGCTCGCACGACCTACGACGCCGATCTGTCGGACAAGGGAGACATCGGCCTGCTCGATTCGATTGCGATCGGCGCGGGGCTGGCCAGCACGCAGTTGCTGGAGCGGGCCAGCTCAGCCACGCTGGCTGAGACGATCGTACAGTATTCACCCGATGACGTCACCGCCGCCCAATTGCGCGAGCAGATCCGTATCCTGGAGCGCGATGGCTATATTGAACTGCGCGACCGGAAGCAGCGGCCGGTGACCGTGCTGCATATTGCGCTGCCACGCGTGGCGGCGCTCCGCGATCAGCCGTTCGAGGGATTCAAGTCGCGGGTGAACAGCATTGCGACCTATTTCAATATCAGCGATACCGAAGCCTACCATCTCTATGTGGCTGCGGATCTGTTGTGTAACGAACTGTTTGATGACAAGCTGCGACGTGTCGGGCGATTGCTCGGCCAATAAAGCGAAAGCTTTTGGTCCGGGCATTCGCTCAAATGCGACTTCCGATTTAGAATCCGCCGAGATATGAGCATCACGATCGACGAACAACTGAACATCTTGTCCCGCCGCTGCGAACGGATCGTCCCGGAAGCTGATCTGCGCAAGAAGCTGCAATCTGGGCGTCCGCTGCGGATCAAGCTGGGCATGGACCCGACCGCTCCGGATGTCCATCTCGGCCATGCCGTGCCGCTGAAGGTCGTGCGGCAGTTCCAGGAGTGGGGCCACAAGGCCGTGCTGATCATCGGTGACTACACCGCTCGCGTGGGCGACCCGTCCGGCCGCAACACGACGCGCCCCGTTCTCACAGCCGAGCAGATCGACGCCAACGCCCGAACCTATGTCGAGCAGGTCGGCAAGATCCTCCTGACCGATCCCGAGCACCTGGAAATCCGCTACAACGGCGAATGGTTCAGCAAGATGAACCTCTCGGACATCATCAAGCTGCTGGCCAAAAAGACGGTCGCGCAGATGCTGGCGCGCGAGGATTTTTCCAACCGCTATAAGGAGGGTGTGGATATCCGCCTGCATGAGCTGATCTACCCGCTGATGCAGGGGTATGACTCGGTCATGATCGATGCCGACGTGGAGATGGGCGGCAGCGATCAGTTGTTCAACAACCTGGTGGGGCGCGATCTGCAGGAAGACGCCGGCAAGCCGGGGCAGGCGGTGATCGTCACGCCGCTGCTGGTCGGCACCGACGGCCACATGAAGATGTCCAAGAGCAAGGGCAACTATGTCGGCGTGACCGATCCGCCGTCGGGGCAGGATGGCATGTTCGGCAAGATCATGTCGCTGCCCGACAGCGTGATGGAGACGTATTACACACTGCTGACCGATCTGCCGGCTTCCGAGTATCAGCCGC
>CAZSJB010000483.1:0-2583 GCA_964606625.1 uncultured Tepidisphaeraceae bacterium
AGAGGCCCATTGCCGTGCGGCCCTCCCCTGAAAAAGCCCCGTCAGGGACGGGGCTTGGGTCGGTCGTTTGGGGAAGGATCCGGTGACGTCATGTCAGTTACGGATGATCGTGTTTGAGCCGAAGATCACGCCGTCCGCGGCATTGCCGTAGATCTGGACGAACTGGGCGCCACCGGAGAGGACGGCTTCGTTGTTGTCCACGACCGTGCCATTGGCGCCGCCGCCCATGAAGACCAGGGCATTGGCGGGATTGGTGAACTTGTTGCCCGTCACGCGTGCGTTGTGCACGCCGTACTTCTCGTAACCCGGGAACCAGATGGACATCCAGGTCTGGCCAATGAAATGGTTGCCCTGGATCTGGATGTTGTGGCCCCAGGTGACGTGCATGCCTTCCTTGAACCCGCTGACGACGTTGCCGGTAACGATCCCGTTTTCGCCGGCGAACTCGATCCCGACTGGATTCTTGCCCAGCCCGAACAGTTGGTTGTCGATCACCTTGATGTTCGTGCCCTTGTTCATGATGGACAGGGCGAAGCTGTGGCCGTTGGGGGTCACGTAGCTTTCCTGCCAGTCCTTGAAGGTGTTGCCGGCGATCAGCACGTTGTCGACGTTGTAGCCTTGGAACTCGATGCCCATGCGCTCTAGCCGTACTCCCACGTTGTTGGTGACGGCGATATCGCGGTTCAGGCCATGCTCGGTCCAGATGTGAACGGCCTGGTGGACGGTATCGAAGTAGTTGCTGTCGATGATCGTTCCACCGGCATCGCGGTTGATCCAGACCCCGTCCCGATTCACGTTGAGGAAGTGGTTGTTCTGGATCAGGCTGTTGGTCAACCCGCCGTTGGCGTAGACGGCTGAGCCGGGCATGTGGCCGGGGCCGTTGATCCTGTCAAAGGTATTGTTGACGATTGTGATGTTGTTGTGGCGGTTGTTAAGCCAGATACCCCGACCCACAAAGGTCAGCCCGTCGATCGTGATGTCGCTGGCATCGCCCGGGATCTTGAAGGCGGCGACGTCACCGCCGCCGGTGAAATTGACGATTCCCGGCCCGTAGGAGGATCCGCCGGGGCGCAGCTCAATCATGCTGCCGATATCAAACTGGCCTTCAGGGAAGACGACCGCCTTGCCCTGGCGGCTGGCCTCTTCGATCGCCCGCCGGATGGCGGCTGAATCGTCGATGCCGTCGTTGGGGTTGGCGCCGAAATCCATGATGTTGATCGCGTCAGCCGGCGGGGTGGTGGGGCGCGGCGAGGGGATTTCCGGCGAGAGGGGCGCGGGCGGCAGGCGGCGGTAAGCCGGCGGCATGACGAATCCCGAATCGCCAATCTCGAGGTTTTCGGTGGGCAATGCCCAGTTGGTGGCCAAGGCAAATGCCTGGGGGGCCTGCGAAGCCGCCAGTGCGCCATCCACGCCGATTGGCTGCTGCATCGGCGGCACGCCCCCGCCGACCAGCGGGATGTCATCGTCCGTGCCGAACTCGCCATCCGGCCCGGCGGACAGGAGCAGGTAGGCACCGGCGTACTTGGGGGTCAGCCGGCCACCGCCGATGCTGCCGAGAGTGTCCGGATCGGTGGAGGCGTCGAGAACCCGCATCAGCCCGTCCTTGGACAGGAACGCCGCATTGTCATAAGCATTGAACAGAGAAGCGCGGCGCAGTTGTTCATTGGTTTCGGTTTCCTGGCCTGTATGCGGGTGGTAGCTGGCCAGGTAGGCATGCCGCTGCGACAGATCATACCGGACCGAGTGCGCCGGATAGTACAAGATCGGGTTGCCATTGCTGTCAGCCAGCAGATGTCTGCCCTCGATCTCGATGACATTCAGGTCATCGGCTGTGAGATATCGGCCGACCAGCGTCTCGAAAAGACGCCGAGCACCGCGATCGGTTTCGATGTCCGCATCCCGGGGATGGAAACGGGGATAGTCGCCAAACTCAGCCTTGTAGGCTTCCAGGGCGACGCTGATCGTATTCAGCTCGGCACGGATTTTACTGACTTCACCTTGGCGATAGGCTCCGGTGAGGGCCGGCATGAGCAGGCCGACGAGCGCGACAATAACGCTGATGGTTACGAGGATTTCCGTAAGGCTAATGCCGCGGTTTCGCGTCATGACGTCTCCCGGTGTGAACTCAAGCGGTGTCGATTCAGCCGGATATCCCTCAGGGGTTATCCGCGACTGTCACTTTGCGGCTTCCCACGCGTGGTCGGAGGAACTTGTCCAGGTGGGCTGGAACCGCATAGCCTTTTCCTCGCCGTTGTCACCAAAAACCCCCAGTGCGTATGACACGGCAGCATAACCTGTTTATGGGGCATTCCCCGCAAAACCGATTCAGGGCTACTGAATTCCCAAGCTTCCGCAGCTTAACACCCGCAAGGGGGCTGTTCAATAAAAAACCTGTTTTCTGAACAGGTGATAATCGTTGCACCAATCAGCCCATTGAGGCCTTCAGATCATGATACGTCCGATAATCTGAAGACTCGTCCAGAGTCATTACGAGGGCGGCTGTGGGCTAGTTCTCTACAAAACGTCCCGGGATACGAATGCTGCAATCAACCCACAGGTCGCAACAGATAGTAGACAGGATGT
>CAZSJB010000484.1:0-2558 GCA_964606625.1 uncultured Tepidisphaeraceae bacterium
TCATCCGCTTGCTTGCGATATCCGATGCGGGAGATCTGGCTGAGCGGCACCTGGATCTGCTGGCCGGTGGAAAGTTCCAGCGCAATCGTCTGGGCTTGCAGCATGCCGCCAAAGACTTCACCGTCGCGCGTGATGATGAGCTGCCGAGGACGGATCTGCCCAACGTTGATCAATCCGATCACCCGGTTCACCGGCAAGTCCACCTCGCCATAAAAGGTGGTAATTCGATATCCGTCCTGGCGCAGGGTGCCGCGAAACTGATCGCCGCCGTGCAGCTCGATCACATCAAACACATCCCCGCGCAGGATTTCGTATTCGCCAATATCAAATCCGCCACGGCGGAAATTGACGATGCGTCGGCGGAGATCCGAGGGGACATCCCCCAGGATATCCTGCTCGCGCAACTGGAGGACCCACTGCTGCCCCTCTTGGGCGGAATCGGCTGTCGCATGGAGATGGACCAGGGCGATACTGTCATTCCTCGGTACGGTCACGGACAGATTGGCGGCGATAACATTGCTGCCCTGGGGAGAATTGAGGGTAGGTTTGACCGGCGCCTTCTGGCCGGCGAAAACCTCCACGACCGCGCGATTGGCGGAAGTCTGCGCGACCCAGGCGATCGGCCCGCTTTTGTCGCGCGGATCATTCACCTGCTGGCTGGACTGAACGCCGTAGTTGACGTTGGTCTGGAGCTGGATCTGAACGGTAACGTCCGCGGCAGTCGGATTCCGAATCACGTCGATATAGCGGACATATCCCCCCTCCATCGCGCGCACGCGCCGCTCGACCTCAAGCGTCCCAGCCTGCATGCCATCCAGAATGAGCTCATTGGTTTCGGCATTGAGACGGGCCTGCGGATGGCGAACATTCAGGTTGGCGCCATTGATGGTCAGGCGTGCCCCCTGGCTGTACAGGGGCATGTTTCCCTGCTGTCGCAGTTGGCCCTGATGGTAGAGCATCCATTGATTGCCGGCATTATCACTGCCGATGGCATGAGGCAGGTTCACCTGGCCGGCAGCGGGTGCAATAATTCCCACTCCCACCCCAGTGGGCGCAACAGCGGCTGCCAGCATCACCACCATCATCCAGCGCACGATCATCGCCATGAAATACCTCCGTCCGGATCTCGTTTGACGCCCCATCGGCAGAGGGGTTCCGTTCATTGTAACGACGATCGGAACGGATACATCGGGATTCTCAGATCCGCCGCAGGAATCACTCCTGGGCCACGTCGGGACGATGAACCATGCCCCAGTATCCACCCAGGTAATGGTGGACGGCTGACAGGTGAAATGGTTGGCCACATGCGCGTTGGCGCGGACCATCCGATCGGAAGTGGGCGTCAAGCCCAGCCGATTGCTATGCAATCCGGCGGAGTCATGACGCTGTGGGTCGGTGAAGAAAACAACGACAGTGGAACGTTTATCGGCGATGCTGGCCACGGAATGCGACAGCCGAACGGACTGTCGCATCCCGGCCAGACATCATCCCGTTTCACACGGCTGCAGGCTGACGGTCCAGCAGCGCATTCCAGCGCCGCTCCGGACGGTTCTTCCAGCCCTGCTTGTGATAGGCATAGCCCGCAATCAGCGGCAGCGCCAGCGTGGCTTCGGCATAGACCATCTGCTCGTAGACGGTGTCGACCTTGCCCCAGGAGCTGGCTTCCTTGAGGGTGCTGCTGGACAGCGCTCCGTCGCGGACGTCGGCGACCGTCACCTGGATCGCATACTTGTGCATCGGCGCGTCCATGCCCAGCACCTCGGCACAGACCACGATGTCCTGCGTGAAGTTCTTGGGCACACCGCCGCCCAGCATGAACAGGCCGGTGTCCTTCACGTTCATCTTGAGCTGCGTCAACTCGTGGAAGTCCTTGCCGCCGTCCCAGCTCACCTTGGGCTGATCGCCCCGCTGCACCTGGTGGGCGACCATGCCAAATCCAGCCGAGCAATCACTGAAGGCCGGCACGAAGATCGGCACTTCCTTTTTGTAGGCTTCGTAGATGATGCTTTCGTCGCACTTGGGGCCGCCCTGCTTCTCCAGATAAGCGCCAAACTCCCGCAACAGCTCCCGTGAGCTGTACGGCCGCGGCTCAAGCTCATCGAAGATGATCTTCGTCGTCTCGTCGCAGACGCGCAGCTCTTCTTCGTCGATCAGCGTGTCGTAGATGCGGTCGATCGCATGATCGCGCAGTTCGCTGTCATAAACCCCGCTCTTGAGATGCTCATCGGCGATGTAATGGCGATACCCCAGCGCTTCGAAGAAATCCTGGTCGACGATGTTGGCGCCCGTGGCCACGATGGCGTCCACCATGTTGTTGCGGATCAGGTCCACGAAGATCTTTTTCATCCCCGCGGACACCAGCGACCCAGCCAGCGTGAGGAAGACCGCGCAATCGGTGTCGCGCAGCATGCGATCGTAGATATCCGACGCCCGCCACAGATCGCGTGAACTGAACGCCAGATGCTGCATCGACTCCACCAGCGGGACAATCCCCTGCATGGTGGTGATGTCGATGTGCTTGATCTGGTCGCGCAGGAACTTCTGCTTGTTCTGGGTCT
>CAZSJB010000485.1:0-2558 GCA_964606625.1 uncultured Tepidisphaeraceae bacterium
GTTGTTGACGAGCGTTTGGGTGCCCAGAGGCAGGTCTTCCAGCTCGAATCCGCCGGGCACAATGTGAATGGCTGCATGACGCGGGCCAACTTGCGGATCACGAAACAGGTAGATGCTGCACGACAGCGCACTGCCGATGTAGGTTGGATTGCGATACAGCACAAATTGCTTGCCGGCGATCACCCCTTCTTTCACGATCAGCCAGCCGCGCTTGGCGACATTTTCGATCAATCCGATCGCCAGCCCGCTGACTGCGCCGATCGCGCACATCCCCACCAGCCGGCTGAGATGCTGCTGGCTGGTCCATTCGGCGATCGGATCAAACAACAGCCCCCCGATCGCGCCCCCGATCGCGCCGCCTGTCAGTCCGATCATCAGCTTTCTCCCGTTGCGCATCACCAATCCCGGCGCCAGCGACAGGAACGCTCCCAGCACGCCCCAACTGATCATTCGCGCCAGCATTGCCCGGTGTGTATCGATTACTCCCTCCAGCCCGCCGCCGATCAGGTAGAAATAAAGGCGATCTACAAACAGCGAGACCACCACACCGCCCATCAATCCGAGCATCGCGCCAACAGAGCCGTAGATGATCGCGTTGCGCGAGTTACGCTCGATGATCGAATCGGCTGTGGAGAGGCAGGTGGCGATCATCATCCCGGCGATGCTGTAGAACAGGACGTTGGCGACGAAATCGGCCCAGGCGTTCTGCTTGTCGAGGGTGGCGATCGCCTGGCGGCGCTCGGTGTCGGTCAACTCCGGTTCGCGGGCGACACGGAAGTAAGGATTCTGGGCGCCGCTGCGCTCAAGCTGCTGAATGGCGGTCTGAAATTGCGATTCCGAGATGCGGCCTTCGTCATACAGGACGCGGATTTCCCGTTCGGCGGCCAGCAGTTCATTGGCGTCCATCTTGTCGTTGGGGCGGAAGTGGAGCACCGCACCACAGGCCCATCCCAGGATGCCCCCCAGCAGGCCAAAGAGGGCCGTGTAGACGGCGGTGTTGTACAGGATGTTGTGTGGCCGGGTGGGGCGGGAGGGGCTGACCGGCGGCGGAGCGGGGCGATAGGCGCGCACGGTTTCTTCCTGGCGGCGCAGCCGCTGATCAACCGCCTGGCTGTTGACGTCGTCGTAGGTGATGGTGAGTTTGCGGTTGCTCATAAACTACTGTTCAAGCGTTTCTTCCGCACAGCGCCCTGGTTCCTGCCATGACGATGAGTTAACCGTTTGGCAGATGGGTTACCTGGCGTGAGATCCATTCTTCTAACTGAAAAATCGGTCCAACGCGCGTCGGGTAATCGCCCACCAGCGTTTATCGGTGGTTGAAGGGGGGCTGGTTTCCGATTCAGGGGCGGGACTCTCAACCAGCGACGGTTTGTCGAGGTTGGCGGTAACGCCGCTGCTGACATCCGCTGGCCCGTCCTGCCAACTGCCGGCGTGGACAATGTGTGGTTGACGTTCGCTTTTGCCCCGATTCCAGATGAAAAACCCTTCCTCCCCGCGCACCGGGTCGTAAACCAGCGCCACCTGCCACGGCAGGTTAAAAAAGTTCTCCTGGATGAACAGGTCCATCCCCGACAAAAACACCCCGAAATCCGGGTGGGTGTGATACCAGCCGACGATCCGCTGATCGGGGTACTCCCGCTCCAGCACGGCGTGGGCGTAATCCCACGTATCCGCGGTGAACGTTACCTGGGCGGCGTGGTGCGTAGCGTGGCGGCCTTCAATCGATCCGGTGATGTGTAGCCACGGGCCCTTGCCATCCCGAAAAACACCGCCCACCAGAAATCCACAGATCTCCATGTCGAGAATGCTTTTGCCATGGCGGTGAATGGCGTTCAGGACATCCTGCTGGATGACCACCTGAAATCCATCGCATCGCTGAGCAGGTATGGGCATCAGCGTGCGATGCGGCCACTCCGACGCGACGATGTTGCGTGCGTCGACAGGTGTATCGGGTTGGTTGGGAACAACTTCCATTTTCGGTGTCCAACGCACAGGACGCGGAGATCATCGCAGAGATCGCCGGCAAGCCGATCCTGCCTTTGCCGTCGCACGGGATTCATGCCCAATCGAGTTCGCTTTCATCTGACCAGAGGCTGCCCAGCACCTGCGTGGCATCGCCTGACAGCTCCAGGCCGATCGCGCGCGTCAACGAGCGGGCGGTGAGGATGTCGAACGGCGGCAAGCCGATCTCCGCTGGCGTGCGGTCGAGAAACGCCTCGTCGCCCGTGATCTTGTGAAACGTCCTCACGTCGCGCGTTATACCGTCGCAATGCGGACAGCGCGCCTGGTCGGCAGTTGCCCGTCCCAGCGAGCAGAAAACCTCCTGTTCCTGTCCGCAACTGGGGCAGGCAAACTTCCACAGCACCTCCCGCGCCAGCTCGAGCGTCGCATCGGCGCCGGCTTGCCGGCGGGCCTCTTCCAGCAGTTCCGCCAGCGTGATGGAATCCGATCCGGCATCGAGAGGGATCACCTCATCGAGCGGATCATGGCTCATGCAGTCGGGCTTGCGCTGATATTCGACGCCGTAGCAGTCAGCGGCTTCGCCGGCGAAGACGAGC
>CAZSJB010000486.1:0-2539 GCA_964606625.1 uncultured Tepidisphaeraceae bacterium
AGATCTGACATTCCTGAGGGACGCTGTCACCTGATCCACCCGGGCATCGACCTGGATCGCATTTCCCGGCAGCCGGATCGCGAATTGCGGCGCGAACTGGGATTTACCGATGACCAGATCGTGCTGTTGGCCGCTGGCGAAAGCACACCTGCCGCTGGGCATGAACTGGCGGTCTGGGCAACTGCCATTCTGCGCGTGGTTCAACCAGCCTACCGTCTGGTGATCTGGGGACGTGGACCGGCGGTGGATAAGGTCGAGCGCTTCATTCACGGCATTGGAGATCCCGACGGCACCCTCATCGCCGAAAGGCGTCTGCGCCGACCGATTGCGTTTGAGGAGCTTCTGGCCGTGGGAGATATCGCGCTTGTAACGGCGCGTGATGCGGTCAATACGCTGCCCATTGTCGCAGCCATGGCTGCCGGCCTGCCCATTATTTCGACGACAACGCCTCCAGCCTCTGAACTGCTCGAAGATCAGAAGACTGCTCTGATGGTTGCCCAGCCACAGGCGCGGCAGATCGCCCAGCGCGTCATCGATCTTCGATCCAACGCCGATATGCAGCAAACCCTCCGTGAAAACGCTCGCAGCCAGGCACATACCTGCTTTGCCCAGTCCCGCATGATCGACCAATACCGTGATCTGTATTACCGGCTGTTTCGCGAAGGCGGAGGAGCGAATGAAATCCAGTAGGGTCCGCCCCATGTCAATCCTCCCGCCGCACGATACTATGTTCAGCTTATGCAGGATGTAGCAGGGAAGCGCGTAACCGTTTTTGGGCTGGGCCGATTTGGCGGTGGGAGCACTGTCTGCCGGTGGCTGGTGGAACAAGGGGCGGTGGTCACCGTGATGGACCGTGATCCGCCGGAAAAGCTCGAGGCCTCCTTGCGGACGCTGGAGGGCCTGCCCATCACATATCACCTCGGCCAGGAGGATGAGCGGCATGTGACGCACGCGGACCTGGTGGTTGCTTCGCCGGCAGTGCCGCCGTCCAGCCCCATCCTGGGTGCCGCGCGGGCCGAGGGTGTGCCGATCACAACGGAGATCCGGCTTTTTGTGGAACGCTGCCCTGCACCGATCATTGCCGTCACCGGCACCAAGGGCAAATCCACCACCACCGCATTCCTGGAGCGCATGCTCAAAACCCGTCATCGCACATGGGCGGGTGGTAACCTGGGCGGATCCCTGTTGCCGGATTTGCCCCATATCAACCGGGATCACGTTGTCGTGCTTGAAGTGTCCAGCTACATGCTCGAACACCTGCGTGCGATGCGGTGGTCGCCGCATGTGGCGATTCTCACCATGATCGCACCCGATCACCTCGAGTGGCATGGTTCGTTTGAGGCGTACCTGCGCGCCAAGCGAGCGATCGTCGAATTTCAGACAGCCGAGGACTTTGTACTGGCCAACGAGGAGTCGCCGCACGCGGTTCAGATTGCCTCGGCATCGAAGGCCAAACGGCTGCTGTTTGGTCGGATCGGCCGCAAGCCGTTTGAACTGGAAGTAAAGGGGGCCCACAACCAGCTCAACGCGCAGGCGGCGTTTGCGGCGGCGCAGGTGATGGGAGTGACATGGGATGAGGCGCAGGCGGCGGTGCGTGATTTCGCCGGTTTGGCGCATCGCCTGCAGATCGTCGCGGAGCACAACGGTGTCCGCTGGTGCAATGATTCGATTGCCACGATCCCTCAGGCGGCGGTGGTTGCGCTGGAATCGTTTGAGCGTGGACGGGTGATCCAGATTGTCGGCGGAGCGGATAAGCAACTGGACATGTCTCCGTTGTGTGTGGCACTGGCGGAGCGTGCCAAGGCGACGTTGACGATTGGTCAGGTGGGACCAGCCATCGCGGCGAAGGTGCGTGAATTGAACCCCCAGGCAACGGTTATCGACTGCGGCGATCTGCCTGCGGCTGTCGCGACGGCGCGGGAGCTGGCAGCCCCCGGCGATGTTGTTCTTCTCTCCCCCGGCTGCGCCAGCTACGGACAGTTCGCCAACTTCCAGCAGCGCGGTGAACTGTTTGCGAAGCTGGCGAATGAACACTAAGGACAGGGCACACGGGGTGAAACCCCATGCCACAGACCTGTTCGCGCTCCGTGGCGCTTATCGAATCAGCGTGGCTGAGCGGTCGGCACCGACGCTGACGATCTTGATCGGCGCGCCCATCAGGGTTTCCAGGCGCTTCACGTACTGCTGGGCTTCCTTGGGAAGCTCTTCGAACTTGCGGCAACCGGTGATGTTGCCATGCCAGCCGGGAAGCGTCTCATAGACGGGTTCCACCTCAGCCAGCGTGTCCATGTCGGCTCGGAAGGTGTCGATCGTTTGACCGCGATACTTATAGGCGGTGCAGATCTGGATATGGTCCAGGCCGCTGAGCACGTCCAGCAGCGTCAGCGCGATGTGCGTGATGCCCTGGAGCTGCACGCTGTAGCGTGTCGCCACGGCGTCAAACCAGCCGCACCGCCGCGGACGCCGCGTGGTCGTGCCGTATTCATTGCCGCGATCGCGGATGTACTGGCCGATGTTGTTGTCCTGCTCAGTCGGGAAC
>CAZSJB010000487.1:0-2537 GCA_964606625.1 uncultured Tepidisphaeraceae bacterium
GGCTTGCGTTCTTCGATGCGACGTACGCGCGGCGAGCGGCTGGCCACCAGCTCGATGCCCGGATCCTCAAACACAACAACGGGTTGCCATGAACTGGCGTCAAAGGTGGCGGTGCTCCAGCCGGGCATTTCCAGGCGAGCGTCGTAATCTTCTCCCATCAGCAGATCGGAGGAGCGGATGGGACCGGTGGCCCAGGTCCAGGACTTGTCAGTGGTTACGATCTGTTCTGATCCATCAGCATAGGTGATCATGAGTTGGGCCAGCAGACGTGGCCGATCGCCGTCCAGTTGACGCGGGTCACTGTGCACATGCCCGCAGTACCAGCCATCTCCCAGGATCGCACCGATAGCGTTGGGCTTGCTGGCCTCGAGTAGTTCCGTAACGTCATAAACTTGGTACTGCACCCGGCGCCGGTATTCCGTGCGACCTGGCGTAAAGACATCCTCGCCGACGCGCTGACCGTTGATTTCGCATTCGTACAGTCCCAGTGCCGTGATGTAGAGACGGGCCGATTGGATGTTGGGCTTGGTCGAGAATGTATGCCGCAGGTAGGGCGCAGGCGGAATCGACCGCGGACCGCCTGTGAAGGCTGCACCAATCCACTGCCCCTGCCAGAGAGATCGGTCCAGAAGCCCCATTTCCCACCAGGCTGCTTCGCTCCACGGGGACTGGCGATCGTGCTCGTCCCAGAGACATACCTTCCACCAGGCGCGCTGACGTGAGGTGAGCAGTCGGCCGGAATAGGGGAGGTGGGTGGTCTGGGAGGACTCCACGCGCCCGCTGTCCCACAGGTCTCCCTTGTCGTCAGCCAGCCCCTCTTGTGACGAGGCAACGATGATACGATAAGCTGTCTGAGCCGCTCCTCGACGATCATCGCTCATGCGCCAGGAAAGCTCAGGGCGCATTACGTCAATGCCCAACGGATTCACATGGTACTGACAGCGGAGATCAATCGGTGGATGCGTTGAGGTCATATCAGAGGCTCCTGCTTATGCCTGTGTTTGCTCAGAATACGTAGCGTGCAGGATATACGTTGATGCGGGCGATGGGATGAGCAGGTTTGTCAATATTGGAAGGAAGTATATCAAAATCGGTTGAGGTCGCAGGACAAGGGTATGATGGGTCGGTCAGCCAAGCACATCTGAATGGCCTGACAATCCTGTTTGGAGGAGCGATCTGGTGGAAAGTCCTGTCTATCACAGTGGATTTGTATATGAAATGGCTCCGTTTCCATCCTGCCATGCCTCAACCCTGGTAGAGATTCCTGGAGGTCTGCTGGCTGCGTTCTTTGGTGGAACGCATGAACGGCATCCTGATGTGTGCATTTATGTAGCCCAGTGGGACGGTCGCCACTGGTCGCCGCCACGCCAGGTGGCCGACGGCGTTCAGCCGGATGGCACCCGCCAGCCGTGCTGGAATCCGGTGCTGTTTCAACCGAAAAACGGACCGATCTATCTGTTCTATAAAGTGGGCCCCAATCCCCGTGAATGGTGGGGCATGTACATCACGTCTGAAGACAATGGCCAGACCTGGTCACCGCCTGTGCGCCTGCCCGAGGGGATTCTCGGGCCTATCAAGAACAAACCCATCCAGCTGCCGCAAGGTGATATTCTTTCGCCCACGAGCATCGAAGGACCTGAAGTCGGATGGCGCATCTATTTTGAGCGCAGCAAAGATGGGGGGCATTCATGGGAGGCAACGCCCTACGTTGACCAGCCACAGGAAATGCGGGCCATTCAGCCGAGCATCCTGGTGCATGCGGATGGACGCCTTCAGGCGGTCGGACGAACCAAGACCCACGGGATTTTCCAGACCTGGAGCGATGACGGAGGCCATAGCTGGTCTCGGCTGGAGCCGACCGGTCTGCCTAATCCCAACTCAGGCACGGATGCAGTTACCCTGGCTGACGGTCGGCACCTGCTGGTCTACAACCATTCGGATACTGAGAAAGTTCGCGTGCCATTAAACGTTGCCGTCTCTTCTGACGGCCGGCAGTGGCACGCCGCGGCCGTTATCGAATCCGAACCGCCCGGTCAGTATTCCTATCCAGCCGTGATCCAGGGATCGGATGGACAGATTCATATCAGCTACACGTGGCGACGTCTGCGCATTAAGCATGTGGTGCTGGATCCAGCCCGGCTGGACGGTCCGTTGATCCGCGGTGGTGCGTGGCCCAAGGAGGGAGAGCGGTGATTTGTCATAAAGATGCTGCGTGTGTGAGGAGTGCAGTTGCGCTTAATTACAAAACTGTTACGCAAAGATTGAATGTGGTTCTGGAGAGGGCGGGGTACAGTTTTTCTGGAAATGCGAATAGCGGCAGCGGCTCAAGCGTTGTTACGATCAAGTCCGCTTTCATCAGTCTGGTCGCTTCGCCAAACGCACTTCTGCCATTTGATGACTGTCAGCTGAGTAAGCAAAAGGAATCAAGTGTGCGCAGGATCAAAAAAGTGTTTCGCTCTTTTGCAATGTCGGATTGGTAAAGCGATCTATGATTTGGAAGTACGTGGTGGACGAGTCTGTAAGGCTTTGACACCGCT
>CAZSJB010000488.1:0-2535 GCA_964606625.1 uncultured Tepidisphaeraceae bacterium
ACTCCTGACCGAGGGTCGCCTCAATGTCGACGTCGTTCCAGTCTGAAGCGATCAGGCGACCGCTTGGGTCATACACGCCAATCGACGGATGCACCAGAGCGCCGACCGCCTGCACCGTGACCTTCTGTCCCGCCAGCAGCGATACGGCGTAGTAATCGACAAAGTCGACAACCCCCAAGCCGAGTTCGCCCTGCAGCGTACCGGTCAGGCGGATGCCTTTCTGGTCTCCGAAGAAGCTGTCGTTAAGCGAACCGAGATACTGAGCGGTTTCAAAAGTGTCGTTGTCCAGCAGCGAATGGCCAGTCAGGCGGCCCTGCCGCCACGAGGTGTTAATGCCATCAGCCGCCTTGAACTCGACTTCCCGCTGAACACGGTTGAAGAACGGCCCACCCAGCGCATTGACCACATCGACATACCCGCTGATGGTGCCGCCGCTTTTGACCTGCCCCAGGGAGCCGCGCACCTGCAGATCAAATCCCGTCAGGTAAACCGGAGTAATGTTGTTGGGGCTGTCATCGTCGTCATCGGGCTCCTGGTCGGAGGTTCCGATCGCGCCCAGCGAGATGATATTGCGGGCATCACCGTTGACGAAGAAGTTATCGCGGAAGACCGGCTCACCGGTGAACTGGCCGCGCGTTTCACCAGTGAGGATCCACCCGGCATAGAAATCGCCGATAGAGCCCGTGAAGTTGGCAAAACCGGTGAACGTGCCACCCAGCAGGAACGCACCCAGCGAATGGCCGTTGGCGACCGTGATGCCGGCGCGGAGGATATTGTTGGGCTGGGGAGGAAGCAGACCGCGCCCCGCGGGGGAAACGGAGGCTGCCAGAATCGGACGATTGGATTCGTTCTCTTCGGTTCCGTTGATATCGAGGGTACGGGCGCCCAGATAGACGGCGCCGCTGCCTTCGGGAGCGCTGACACTGACGCGCTCACCGGTGCGCGCGTTGATGACGCTGAGGTCGCCGCTGTTCTCAGCGAACGGGATCAGTTCCCCATCGTCGTTGATCTGGGCGATGGCGATGTAGCTGTCTTCCTCGGCATAGTGGACGTAAATGTGGAACAGGTCCGCACCGGGCACGTTATCCGGCGCCGAAGCGGGCACATGGTTGCCCAACCGCGGATAGAGCGGATTGGTTTCGGTGAGATGGGCGAACGTGAACTCCGCCTGCACGCGGCCGCCCATGATGATCATGACGTTGTTGTCGTTGGCGTCGCGATAAATGAGGCTTTGTCCCCCGTAGAGGGTAGTCAACAGGCGACGCTCTTCGAGCAACTCAAATTGAGCGGGCTGAGCTTGTCGGGATTTGCGGCTGGGACGGTTTCGGCGTGCTGACATTCCGGCATCCTCCGCTGCACACGAAATCTCCACGTCCGGCCAAGAGAGTTTGAAAAGGGCGACAGATCAGAATCGCCCAGGACGTGGGCAGGATGTTCGCGTGAGCTTTAACTAAATATGAAACAGGCGGTTGCGATGCTCCAGTGTTCGTTCATGATCGCCTGCATAAGAGCCCGAGGCCTCGTCTGGATCGGCGAAGAGCAGCACCCACATGCCCCGCCCCGCCGCCAGCCGGTCCTTGTCCCATAGGCGGACAAAATGCCTCCCGGGCGCTCGCATTCGCGAGCCGGCGCAATTTAACCCGCGACAGATAACGTGTCAAAATGAGGCAACTTAGCTGACAGTATCGGTTGAGACGGCTTGGGAGGCCCCTTTCCCACTCCTAGGCCCAGCCATCCAGCTCCCGAACCTGAATGAAGATTTTCCAGGCCCACGCCAGCAGCCCAACCCCCATCAGCACCCAGAGAATGACCCCGCTGTGCATAAATCGCGTGATCCGGTGGGCTGCCCTGCCGGTGATGGCAATGTACGCCCCCGCCCAGACCGCCATCGCGGCGATGAACGCCAGAATGGCGCCCATGGGCTGGATGTAAAAACTGGCGATCAGGTTGCCCTGAGCAAAATGAGCGAAACTGGTCGTCATCCCGCAACTAGGACAGGGAATCCCGGTGCGCAAATGAAACTGGCAGGCATTCAGGCCGATCTGCTCATGGGTTCCGGTGCCATCGGCGCTGGGCGTAAGCTGTGACGCAAGGACCAGTACCGCAAGACACACCAAAGCGATCCCGCCAGCCAATAATCGACCATACCAGCCGATGCGCGGCGAGGCATAACGGGGCGAATAGATGTTGGGAACCGTCGCTTTCACATCGTCACTCTACGCTGCAGGACAAGGCGACTCAACTGCGAGCAAACCCGTCCTTCTTCGGCAGGTTGAGAATGTTTGAGTGCGTGGGAATCGACCCGTGGATTGCTTCACTTCGACTGTGGCACAATCGGTGATGCATGTTATGATTGCGGCAGATCCCAATGGCACATTGGTTCGAAGACGGCTTCGAACATTTCTGGTTTTGCATCCCTGCTTGATGTTCTGATATGTGATCCAGTGTTCCATGCGCAGAACTGTAATTGACAGCCTGCGCAGACGGATCATAGTCTGAGGAGACAGCGGGCGTGATGCGGCCCTTCCGCGGCAT
>CAZSJB010000489.1:0-2527 GCA_964606625.1 uncultured Tepidisphaeraceae bacterium
CGTCCAGGCCATCGCGCGCAAGAAAGTCCGCTTCATTGATGATCCGCTGTTCCATGATGAAGACGCCGAATCCATCATCGAGGCGATCCTCAACCAGGATGAGCTAAGCGGCGAGGAGGCATCTGCTGAGCAGACCCGCGCCCCGCGTGACCTGCCGCCGTATCTGGCAGAGCTGTATCGCACACCCCTGCTGACACCGGCTCGCGAACGCGGACTATTCTTGAAGTTCAACCTGCGACGCTACCAGTTCGTCATGGCCCGTCGGCGGCTGGACCCACAGTTTGCACGTCATCGCGACCTGGCAATGCTCGAGCGCATGCTCGACCGCATTGACGAAACGCGCAATGAGATCGTTCAAGCCAATCTGCGGTTGGTCGTCAGCGTTGCCCGCAAGCATTTGCGACCGGGCATCAGCCTGATGGAACTGGTCAGCGAAGGCAATCTCACGCTGATGCGCGCCGTTGACAGCTTCGATGTCTCCCGCGGTTACCGCTTCAGCACTTATGCCACGCTTGCGCTCATGAAAGGCTTTGCCCGCAGCGTCCCGCAGATGCTGGATCGTGGCCGCCTGCGCACCGCCGACGACCACACGCTGGCAAGGCTTCCGGACACCGCCCACAGCCCCACCCGGCAGTTCATCGTCCGTGACGAGCTGCGTGCCCTGCTCCGCAACCTCGATGCACGCGAGCGTGACGTAATCACCGCCCACTGGGGAGTGGGTGAACGCACCTCAGTCAGTTACGATGAGCTGGGCGAGCGCTATGGCCTCAGCCGCCAGCGCATTCGTCAAATCGAACAATCCGCCATTCAGAAGCTGCGCGCCGCGGCAGGATTGCAATGAAGGTTCCTCCCGGAATCGCGGATGACCCGCTCACCCATCCCAGCTCCACCGACGAGAAAAACGCCTTTGGCAAATCCTCCCTCAACGCTCACCGATTTCACCTGTATTACCGGTTAGCCAACGGGAACAGCCCATGAATGAGCCTCCATACCTGTCACTGGTAATTCCTGCCTTCAACGAACAGGAAAATATTCCCACCCTTTTGCAGCGCGTGGGTGATGCCCTGGGACAGATCGGCCGTCCCTTTGAAGTGATCATCATTGACGACGGCAGCACCGATCAGACACCGCAATTATTGAACGATGCCCTTCAGCGGCTGCCTTGGCTGCGCGTGCTACGGATGGAACAGAACGCCGGGCAGAGCGCCGCGTTTGAAGCCGGCTTCCGCGCCGCCCGCGGCGAGATCATCGCCACCATTGACGCCGATCTGCAAAATGATCCGGAGGAAATCCCGCGCCTGCTGCCAATGCTGGAGGGATATGACATGATCACCGGCTGGCGCAAGGATCGGCAGGACACCGCTTTCCGTCGCTGGCAATCCCGCCAGGCCAATCGCATCCGCAACTGGATCAGTCAGGAAACTGTCAACGACTCCGCCAGCAGCCTGAAACTTTACCGCCGCCACTGCGTGCAGGATCTGCCGCTCTTCAATGGCGCCCATCGGTTCTTCCCGACCCTGGTGAAAATGCGCGGGTACACCTGTCTGGAAGTCCCCGTGAAACACTCACCGCGCTTTGCCGGAACCGCCAAATACGGATTCCGCAATCGCGCACTGCGAGCATTTATCGATCTGCTGGCGGTCCGCTGGATGAAAAGCCGCCTCCTGAAATACCGCGCCCACGAGGTGACGCCCCCATCGCCCCAGCCGCAGGCCTCGCAAACGCCGCAGGAAGTTGCGGCTGACTGACCGACTGAAAATGACATTCAATCTTGTTGCCGCTACACTTTGCGCGCCATGAAAATCGGTCCACACACCATCGGAATCTGTAGCTGGTCGCTTCGCGCGCCGAATCTTGGCGATCTGGTTCGTATCTGCCAGGACCTGGGAGTCTCGCACATCCAGCTTGCACTGACACCCTTGTTGGAAATGGGTGACGACCAACGCCGCCAGGAATTGGAGACACTACGCGGCAGCAATCTGCAACTCACAGCCGGCATGGTGAGCTTTCCCGGCGAAGACTATTCGACTATCGCCTCCATTCGGCAAACCGGTGGTTTCCTTCCCGATGCTCAATGGTCCGAGCGACGCGAACTGATGGCCCGTGCCATCGAACTGGGCAGCGAGCTTGGCCTGACCATGATCTCCACCCACATCGGGTTTATTCCCAGCTCCGCGGATGCCCGCTACACCACCATCTTGCAGCGTGTCGATGAAATCTCCCGCCTCTGTGCCGAGCGCAGCATCACTCTCTTGATGGAAACCGGCCAGGAGCGCGCCAACGAACTGCTCCAATTCCTCAACGATCTGCCTACCAAAAACGCCAAGGCGAACTTCGACCCAGCCAACATGCTGCTGTACGGCGCGGGCGACCCTATCGAAGCGATCAATATCCTGGGGCGTCATATCCAGCATGTCCATGTGAAAGATGCGGTGATCTCCGATCAGCCGGGATTGAAATGGGGAACTGAGGTTCCTTTTGGTTCAGGTCAGGTAGATCCCCGCGCTTTCCTGGAAGCACTTCGAAA
>CAZSJB010000490.1:0-2496 GCA_964606625.1 uncultured Tepidisphaeraceae bacterium
GGCGTCCACCGATCATGCCGTCGGCCACGACGCAGCAGAGCAGGCTTTCGATGCTGGCCAGCAGGGCGATGGTGGTGGCTTCGGGGATCAGGGTCTGGATGCGCTCCCAGGTTAACGCGCGAAAGATGCCCCATTCGGGTTTGGGCAGTTCGCGAGGAACCCCACCAAACTTGCTGCCGATGGTTTCAACCGCCTGCTCGCCCCAGCGGGCGGTGTCGTCCAACTGGAGTACCGAAACAAACATGGCTGCCAGGATGACCGCCACAATTGTCCCCGGAATGCGCGGCGCGATCCGACGCAGGACCACGATTACGATCAACCCGCCCAGCGCGATCCCGGTTGCCCAGGGATTGATGAAATGCTCAGTAAACGCGTCCCAGTAAGCCGCCCATTTGTGCACGAACTCCGGCGGGGGGTTGCCCATCTTCAGTCCGAAGAAATCCTTCATCTGCGAGCTGAAAATGATGACCGCGATCCCCGCGGTGAACCCCGTCGTGACCGGATAAGGGATGAACTTGATCATCGATCCCAGGCGGCTGATGCCCATCAGGATCAAGATCACCCCCGCCATGACTGTTGCCACGGCCAGTCCTTCAAGCCCGTGGCGCTCGACGATTGAGTAGAGGATCGGCATGAACGCGCCGGTTGGCCCGGCGACGGCTACGCGTGATCCCCCCAGCAGGCTGACCAGAAACCCCGCGATGATCGCGGTGTACAGGCCCATCTGCGGTGTCACGCCGGGACCGGAGTTGACGGCGAACGCCATCGCCAGCGGCAGGGCGACCACGCCCACGGTCATCCCAGCGAAGAGGTCATTCCAGAAGACATCTCGTCCATACCCTTCGCGCAGGCAGACCAGCGACTTGGGCAGGTACTTGACCCACCAGGCATCGGCCTGCGGTTTCGTGGTGGACGTCTGAGTTGATGGCAGGGACATAAAGCTCCAAGGACAATCAGAGGTCTGCCGAATCAGGCTTTGAGGTAACCTCTGGTCATCATTGCAATTCCCTTGATGGGTCGCAAGTGGGGCAAGAGGCAGGAGCTAATCCCGGGCTGGATTGAGGGCCGGGCCAATCAGCTCGATCGAGTCAGCCACGCGCCGCAGCAACAAACGGTCACTTCGGTCCTGCATGTCTTCCAGGGTTCGCAATGCTCTTAGTTGTAGCAGCAGTGCTTCCTTGCGGGCTGGCAGCGAGGCACAGATGAAGATCTCGTGGAAGACTGCATCCCCTGGCATGGAGCGAGCTCCGCGAAGTCCTTCCAGCATCAACGCGGGTTGACCTGCCACGCTCAGTGCATATTTGCGAATGATCTGGGCTTCTCCCCCGCGCACCAGGTAGTCTTCCGGCATGCCGACCTGTGAGCTAAGCAGGGAATCGCAATCCAGGTCATAGGGCACAGCCAGGTGATGGATCTGCAATCCGCGGCTGGGCGATTGCCCCCCAACGCTCAGGGCGCGAATCAGCGTTCCGCCAGAAGAGAGATGCGGCTGCTCCAGTTCCCATCCTTCAGGCAGGCGAAGCCGCAGCGTGCCAATTTCCTGCACGGGGCCCAGTCTGATTCCGGCGGCTCGGTCCAGTGCCGCACTGACGACCGCCGCCAAGGCGACCGTAAACGCCAGCATCAGGCACAGCACAGCCTGTAACCACACCCGCCGGGACGGCGACAGGGGACCGATCTTTGCCATTGCTTTATCCTACCCGATTCCCCGCAGGGGAATAAGCGGACCAGCACCAGCGAGCGTCCCGTGCGCAACCCGGCGATTTCAAGCTCGATTCGGGTCAGTCCACCCAGTCATCGTCATGGTAAGCCGCGACAGGCACAGGGTCGGATGGGCGAGGCTGTGCGGCAGGCGGTGGGTCCGAGGGAACGCGGCGGGTATGCAGGGCAGCCATCAGGCGCCGCACATGCGATTCCAGTGCGGATCGGCCCTGTGGCGTCAGGCGGAACTGCGTGACCGGCTTGCCATCGCGGAAGGTCTTGGCGATGTCGATCATCCCCGCAGACTGTAGCCGTCGGGCATGGGAACTGAGATTGCCGTCGGTCAGGCTGGTACGCTCGCGCAACTGCACAAACTCCTGCTGCTCCTCCACCGCCAAAGCCGTAAGGATCCGCAGCCGTCCGGGATTGACCAGAATCGCATCGAATGCCATATCCACATTATCGGACGACCCGGCAAATCAGCTTGAAACATCCTGCTCATTTGTGATCAACCCGGCGGCCAGGTGAAGTCTCGGCCGGCCAGGACGTGCAGGTGCAGGTGGAAGACGGTCTGCTGGGCGCCGGGGCCACAGTTAAAGACGGTGCGGTAGTCGCTGTGGCCGAGATCCTTCATGACTTTCTGCGCGACCAGGAACAGATGTCCGACCAGCGGTGCGTCTTCGGGAGTCAGGTCATTGAGAGTGGGAATGACCCTCTTGGGAATCACCAGCACATGCACCGGTGCTTGGGGGTTGATGTCATGGATCACGATGCACTGATCGTCTTCGTGGACGA
>CAZSJB010000491.1:0-2491 GCA_964606625.1 uncultured Tepidisphaeraceae bacterium
CGGCACCGGCTTTTTACGAACTTCAATGCCGACGCCGAAGGCATCGGTCCGGACCAGGTCATCGAAAAGCTCCTGGATACCGTTCCGGAATCCGGCGGCCAGTACTGAGCCCCGCCCCGCGAACAATCGTGCCCGCCTGTCGTACCGATACTCGATGCACCCTGACGAAATGCCGAGCACGGCGAAGCCAGTCGCGCGCAATTTGCGCGGAATAATCGTTATTGTCGCGTCAGCTTCGCAAGCTCATGATTCGGCACAAGGTTTGCCGATGACGCTACGTGCAATGCATTTGACAGGTCACAGGGCGGTGGCATAATCGCCTTGTTGGCCGACCGCGACCGGTAGCATGTCGCGGGGAGTCAATCGCGGCATCAGTACGCGGGAGGTAACGCCTCCCGTAGAAAGGCGGCAGTCATGCCTGGTCCGCAGTCCACAGCGCCGAAGCCAGTTGTCCCCTCACTTCCTCGGCGCCGTTTTTCACTGGAACATGCCAACAAGACGCTCCCGTTGGTCAGCCGCATCGTGAACGATATCGTGCAAACGCACGCCCGCACCGTTGCGCTGCAGGAGCAATTGGCTGAGGGGTTGTCCGCCAAGCAGCAGCAGATCGTCCAGGAAGATCTTGAACGCGAAACCGACCGCATGCAGAGCTATGTCGATGAACTGCATGAGATCGGCTGTGAACTCAAGGACTTCTCAATCGGGCTGGTCGACTTCATCGGCCGTCACGACGGGCGCGATGTCTGCCTGTGCTGGAAGCTGGGTGAACCCAAGATCGAACACTGGCACGAACTGAATGCGGGTTTCGCCGGTCGTCAGCCGATTTCCACATTGAAAGAAGACGAGACGTAGCAGTCACCCCCCTGCCCTTCCGGTAACCCTCACCGCAAGTGGAGCTCGAGGATTCACCTCGGCCACTTGCGGTTTTTCATCCAGATCACCCCATCACCCAGCCTCCAATTTAAACTTGACGCTGGCGGCAAAATTACATAAATGCCCCTCCAGTTGAGGTGGGCATACACATGCATATGCGTTCTGTCATCGGGGTTGGGGGTATCGGTCTGCTCGCAGTTGGCGTGGATATGACTTCCGGCGCCAACTCGGAGATCCATTTCGAAGCAACGCTCACGTCCGAATCGACGCGTCAATGGATCAACACAGCGAGCGGATCATGGCAGACAGGGGGAAACTGATCGACATCAAGCGTACCGGATCCGGATGAGATGTCCGCTTCAATCTGGACGCAACCTATACCGTAACGCTTGATGTAGCCACGACGATTCGCGATGTGAACGTGTCCGCCGGGTATGTCACGATCACGCCGCAGTCGTCATGCCTGATGTCCCGGGCAATCAACATCAGCGGCGATAAACTGACCGTACCATCGCTGGATTACGGGAGTAGCGCTTCTGGTAACGTGATTCTCACCAATCCAATGAACCTGACCAATGCGGTGCTGATCTATCATTCATCGGGCTGGACGTGCTGGACTTGGCTACGCCTCAGACATCCCTGCTGATCGACAACAACGACAGCGACGGCGTTAAGGTGTTTTCGGCTCAGCCGGGATCAACAACTCCATCAGGCGCTTCATATCTGGCGGAATCGGGGCCTGCAGCGTCATTGTCTCCAGCGAGATCGGATGCACGAACGTGATCTCGTACGCATGCAGCGCCTGGCGATCAAACCGGAAGTCGCCCAGCTCGAAGATGCGCCCGCCGTACATGGTGTCCCCCACCATCGGATAGCCGATGTGGCTCATGTGCACGCGCAGTTGATGCGTGCGGCCGGTCTTGGGCGTGAGCTTGATCAGTGAGAACCGATCCGGAGGCGGCGGATTCTTGTGATCGTGCACATGCTCGCTCAAGGCGAGATTCACCTCCGGCGGCGCATCGAAGATTTTCTGCACCTCGTACAGCGTGACAGCCGGTTTCCCGCCGGCTGACTCCTTGCGCACCGCCTGCTTCTCGCGAATGTAGCGATCCTGGCCGATCGGCATGTCGATCACATCTCCCAGCAGATCGGGCACGCCGTGACATACCGCCAGGTATGTCTTGCCGATCGTTCGATTCTCGAACTGCCGAGCGATGCGCCAGTGGGCTTCATCGGTCTTGGCAACCAGCATGATTCCCGTGGTGTTGCGGTCCAGGCGATGCAGGATCCCCGGGCGCCACGTTCCGTTGACGGTGCTCCATTTGCTGCCGTAATGCACCAGCCCATTGACCAGCGTCCCATGCCACCGCCCCCGCGCAGGGTGGATGATCAGGTCCGCCTGCTTGTTAAGCGCCAGCAGATGATCGTCTTCGTAAACGATGTCCAGCGGGATCGGCTCGGGAGCGATCTCGTTGACCGGCTCGGGCGGCGCCACCATCCGAATCACATCTCCCTGTCGCGGATGATAGGAGGCTTTAACCACCCGCCCGTTGACGGTTACCAGCCCACTGGCAATGACCCGCTGCACCCCTGCGCGCGACAGGTACCCCACGCGATC
>CAZSJB010000492.1:0-2484 GCA_964606625.1 uncultured Tepidisphaeraceae bacterium
AGCGTTTGGTCTTCGGCCCGGTGGTGATCCAGGCTGAGCGCAGCGTATCGGCAACGGCCGCGATCTCTTCTTCGGAGATGGCCGGCGGCGAGAAGGGGAGGAAGGTGGGACGAGCTCGACTTACTGTGTTAGCCATTGTCCTCCCTCGGTTCAAAGACGTGTGCCTCTGAGATGTTGGTAGCTGCGATTACCTTGCTCATGTGACCATCCCATCTACCGTCATTCATATCACGCTGCCAGCCCATCTTCTCGTAGAAACGAACCGCCCGCTTGTTGGACGGATGTACCGTCAGATTCATACGCACAAAGCCGCGCTCAATCGCGATCTGCTCCGAATACTCCATCAGAAGCTGAGCTACACCACTGCCCTGATATTGCGGTGCAACCGCAATCGACAGGATGCCAAAGGATGAGGGCTGCTTTAGTTTTGCCGCCGTGGACTTGGGAGCTTTGCGTCTGCGCCCTGGCAGGAACCGCTTGTACAAACGGCTTACCGCAAATCGAGTACGCTCGCGGAATAGCGGATTCGCGAGTAGCCAGGGATGGGATATGACTTGGCGGACCAGAAATGCGCGATTCTTTTCTAGAAATCCCCCCATAGCACCGCGAAACACACCCCCAAAACAGAAACCCAGTAAATTGTCTTGATCGTACACGCCGACATTAAGTGCCTCATGTGGCCCGGTTATCAGCCATTCATAGTAACGGCGAACAGCTTCTCGCCCTAGTTTCGTCAAGGCGCTTTTGGGGAACGCCTGCATGTGAATTCGTGCTACGTCGGGCAGGTCTTCAAGAGTAAGGGGGCGGATATCAACAGAAGACCTATTTTGTATTGATATCATTGTCACAGCACACCTCCGCGCCCACAGCCGATTTCCAGAACGCGATACCTGTCCAGAGGATAGTATCCCATCCGGCGCAATGTCTTGAGCGTGATGCGCTGCCGCTGCTGAGTCATGAAGAGGTGAGCAGGATTGAAGAGCGAGTAGATATCGCTGCCCGCCAGGCGACGTTCCCGGTCGGCGTATTCGGTGCGGAGCCGGACGAGGTCGTCTTGATAAGCCCCTGTATTCCGCTTCTGTCCCCTCATCATCTTCTCCAGCGTTTGCGAAAATGTACCAGGCCGTGCAGGAAGCCCAGACCGTAGCTGAAGTGTAAGATGGAGAATACCAGGGGCAAACGCTGCAAATGCGCGCGTCCAGCTTTGCGGGCAATGCGCCAGCTAGCCATCAGATTCGCCACCGCATAGGCAGAGATCACCAGCGCCCACAATACGCGAAGCCGCTTGTTGAGTGGGCAGAGAAGTGCACCGCCCAAGAACGATGTCACAAATGCCGGTGGCACGAACTGCCGCGGGCGCATCTGGCGAGGGTGTTTCTGCAACACGCGCACCTTGTAGAAACCGTACTGATAGTACTGTCGCCAAAGCGAGCGCAGCGAGCCACGGCTGTAGTACTTCGCCCTCACGTCCGGTGCCAGGAGCAACCTGGCCCCCAGTTTGCGCAGGCGATAGTTATACTCGTCATCCTGGTTGCGGACCAGTTCTTCGTCCAGCGGCCCGGCCCTCTGAACGGCGGCGCGGGTATACGCTGGAAAGGCGATGGTGTCCACCAGGATCGCCTCGTCCGTGCCGGTCCGGAACGCGGAATCCCCTACGCCGAACGGGGAGCGCATGGCCAGCGCGATCGTCTCGCTCAGCGGCGACGTGCCGATCGTCTCAATCGGCCCACCTACTCCATCCACGCCGTCCTCCAGCAGATGCCGCACGCAGCGCGACACATAATCGGGCGCGATCTCGCAATGCCCGTCCACACGCACGATCACGTCGCCCCTGGCGCGAGCCAGGGCTGCGTTGAATCCCGTTGGGACAATGCGACCGGGATTGTCGATGACTGTGACCGGGATATGGGAATGATCGGCGGCTATCGCAGCAATGATCGCCCGCGTGCCATCGGTGGACATGCCGTCCGCGATCAGCACTTCCAGCCGGTCGGCGGGGTAGTCTTGAGCGAGCACAGCGCCCAGGCTGCGCGCGATGAAGTCCGCCTCGTTGCGGATAGGCATGATGACGGAGACGAAGGGGAACGGTTCGTCCACGTTACTTGACGCGTTCAAGCTCTTCCGGCGGGATCTGGCACACGACCGCGCAGAATTTGCCGTTTGGCCCGCGCGGAATGGCACAATCTCCTGACTATTCCTTTTGGGGAAGCAAGTTGATTACAAACCGCCGCTTACCGCCTGCGGTCAAAGGGATTTCATCGGTTAGCTCAACATCTATCCGTAAGTCTTGTGCCCCATGCTCTCTGAGCAGGCAAATGATGCGTTCACGCACATCATCGGAGAATACACCGTTGGGAACAATACGCAAGATGATAGCATCAGGCTCATGCTGAATCACCTGGAACGAATCTATCTCCGAGAAAAACTCAAGTATTCCCGTGAAGTAATGCACGATCAGTCTGTTGCCCGATGGCGTTATGACGA
>CAZSJB010000493.1:0-2484 GCA_964606625.1 uncultured Tepidisphaeraceae bacterium
GCTCAATCGCAGCAAGGGCCCAGCCGTCTGGGGTCCGCGGGCGCAGGCGGACAAGTACCGGTATGCGGAAGAGGTCCAGCGCCTGCTGCGGGAGCATTGCCCCACGCTGGAAATCCTCCGTGGCGAAGTGGCTGACATCGAGGTGGGAGCATCCAGCCGCAAGGAAGACGTTCCGGTGCAGGACGACCGTCCGGCCGTCAAGGCGGTGGTTCTTGCGGATGGGACGCGCCTCACCTGCCGCGCCGCGATTGTCACGACCGGCACGTTCCTGCGGGCGCTGATGCATATCGGCGAAACCAGGACGGAAGGCGGCCGGGTGGGCGAAGCCGCCGCCAAGGGCCTTTCGGGATGTCTGCAACGCCTGGGGCTGGAGCTGGGCCGGCTGAAGACCGGCACGCCGCCGCGTCTCGCTAGCGAAACCATCGATTATTCAAAGTTCGAGCCCCAGCCGCCGGATGACGATCCCCATCCGTTCTCTTATCTCAACGAGTATCGCGATGCCAACTGGCGTCCGCCGTTGCGGCAGGTCAATTGCTGGATCGGCCAGACCAATCGTGCCATCCACGATCTGATTCGCGCCAACCTCCATCGCGCGCCGATGTACTCCGGCCAGATCAATGCCACGGGGACGCGCTATTGTCCCAGCATCGAAGACAAGATCGTTCGATTCGCGGACAAGGAATCGCACCATGTCTTCCTCGAGCCCGAAGGGCTGGATACCAATGAGATCTACTGCAACGGTGTCAGCACTTCGCTCCCACAGGACGTACAGGATGAGATCATCCGCCTGATTCCGGGCCTGGAGAAGGCGAGAATCTTGCGCTACGGCTATGCCGTTGAGTACGACATGGTCTGGCCCACGCAGATTCGCGCAACGCTCGAAACCAAGAAGATCGCCGGCCTGTTCCTGGCGGGCCAGATCAACGGCACCAGCGGCTATGAGGAAGCAGCCGGTCAAGGGCTGGTCGCGGGGGTCAACGCCGCGCGGTCAGCCGGTTTCCTGGGCAATTCATCTTCCGGCGAAACAGATTTTATCCTCCGCCGCGATCAGGCCTATATCGGTGTGCTCATCGATGACCTGGTCACCAAGCCTCCGACCGAACCGTATCGGATGTTCACCAGCCGGGCGGAGCATCGTCTGCACTTGCGCAACGATAATGCCGACGAGCGCCTCACACCGATCGGCCGCGAGCTGGGGCTGGTAGATGATGAGCGGTGGGCGGCTTTTACGGCGATGCGCGAAGCAGTGACAGCCGGCGAGGCGCTGCTCAAGTCGCATCGGCTGAACGGCCAGTCGGGGTTGGATCATCTGCGGCGTGGCGATACTCGGTGGGAAGACCTGGTTCGCCAGTCGCCCCAACTGGCCACGATGTCACCGCGCATCGGCAGGCGGATCGAGATCCGCACGAAGTATGCCGGCTATATCGCGCGTCAGGATCGGCAGATCGAGCGATTCGCCCAGCTTGAGCAGCGGCGGATTCCCGAGTGGATCGACTACCGCACGATTCCCGGCCTGCGCAACGAAGCTCGCAGCAAGCTGATGACCTTCACGCCAGCCAACCTCGGCCAGGCGCTGCGCATCAGCGGCATCACGCCGGCGGACGTGACCGTCCTTGCCATTCACCTGGATCGCCTGTCGCGCAGCCGCTCGGCGTCGGCTGAGGGTGTGTAGCCCAAGGATCCCCAGGATTTCAAAGAGCGCAAAGATTCAGGATGCGCTGATCTGACGGGCCGCCCGATCAGCGGCCAAGTGCATCCAGCTTCCGGAACAGATCCCCAAAGATCGCGTCGCGGATAACATGTACCGCTTCGCGGATCAGGTGCCGGTGGGCGTTGAAGCTCCAGGTGCAGGTGTCCGTCAGGATCGGGCTGGGACGCAGCACGGTCATCGATGTCTGCGGATTGATCAGCCAGGCGATAGGGGCCAGGTCCCAGATCACCTTTGATTGCGCCGGCTTGTCGGGCACGTACTCGCGGTAGATCTGCACCAGATAGTCACCGATTGCGCCACGCCCGGCGACGTAGCGCTGCAGCTCCGCCAGCGTCGTGCGGAGCATGTCGACCACGCCATTGCACGGGAAACGCACCAGCGGGACGCCGCTGTCCATCAGGATGCGCGAGGCGTGCAGATCCTGATGCATGTTGAACTCATCTGTCTTCGGCCAGTCGCAGGCGTGGCCGCCCAGCCAGCAGACGACGATCCGCTCGATGATGCGCGGCTCGGTCAGGATGGCTGAGGCGATGTTGGTCGGCGCGCCGATCGGGACGACGTACAGCGGCTGGTCCGCTGGCTGGGCCATGGCCTTTTTGACCAGGTCCTCGGCTGCCGGGCTGGGAACCGGCTGATCCGGGCCTTCCATCCATCGGGATGAGCCTTTGAAAACAAACCCTTCCGATGCACGGTCAAGCCGAGACAGCAGGCGAAGGATTTCGGCGTGGCTTTTCTCCATGCCGTCGCGCGGGCCGGTGGAGCGATTGTTGTGA
>CAZSJB010000494.1:0-2475 GCA_964606625.1 uncultured Tepidisphaeraceae bacterium
GTGTTCCAGCCGATATCGAACGCGCCGGCGAAGCCATCAAGCCCGCCAAGCACGGGCGGATTCACGTCTTCTGCGCGACCTCCAAGATCCACCGTGAACACAAGCTGCGAAAGGGCAAGCAGGAGATCATCGATCTGAGCGTGCGCTCGATTCAGCAGGCTCGGCAGTACACGGACGATGTGGAGTTCAGCCCCGAAGATGCCAGCCGCACGGAGCTGGAGTTCCTCGAGGAGATCGTCGCCGCCGCCATCGAAGCCGGCGCCACCACCATCAACCTGCCCGACACGGTCGGCTATGCAACGCCCAAAGCCTATGGCGAGATCTTCTCGCACCTGATCGCCAAACTGCCGGTCATCCGTGAAAAGGGCATCATCCTGTCTTGCCATTGTCATGATGACCTGGGCATGGCAGTTGCCAACTCCATGGCTGCGGTGGAGGGGGGAGCGCGTCAGGTGGAGTGCACCATCAACGGCATCGGCGAGCGGGCTGGCAATGCCGCGCTGGAAGAGATTGTCATGATCCTGCGGACCCGTGCGGACTATTACGGACTGAAGACGCGCATCGACACCACCAAGCTCTACCCAGCCAGCCGGATGGTCTCGACCCTGACGGGAATCATGGTGCAGCGCAACAAAGCGATCGTCGGGCAGAATGCGTTCGCGCACGAGTCCGGCATTCACCAGAATGGCGTGCTGAAGCATCGTGAAACCTACGAAATCATGGATCCTGCCACGGTCGGCCTGCCGACCAATGTGCTGGTGCTGGGCAAGCACTCAGGGCGCCATGCGTTCCGGGATCGCGTGAAGGAGCTGGGCTATACACTGACCGATGAACAGATCGAAGCCGCCTTCGTGCGATTCAAGGCGCTGGCGGACAAGAAAAAGGAAGTCTTCGATGAAGACATCGAAGCCCTGGTGGATGATCAGCTTGATATTGAGCAGGGACTGTGGGAGCTGAAGGGGCTACAGGTCACTGCCGGTTCCAACACCGTGCCCACCGCCACGGTTACGCTGAAGGATTCCAACGGCGAGATCATCCAAGATGCGAGTGTGGGGGATGGGCCGGTGGATGCGATTTACTCAGCCATTCAGCGGCTGACGGGAGTACGATCCACCCTCAGCGACTACCGTATCCGGGCGGTTACCGGTGGCAAGGAAGCGCTTGGCGAAGTGCATGTGGAGCTGGATCACAACGGCAAGAAGGTGCGTGGCCGCGGTGTCAGCACCGATATCCTGGAGGCCAGCGCCATGGCTTATCTGGCAGCCATCAACCGTCTTCGCTCGCTGGCACACCGTGAACGCCTGGTCACGCAGCATTCCGGGGTGTAAACGGAAGCTTCACTGCCGAGTTGCAAAGATGCCAAGAACAACCGCGCAAAAAAGATGGATGGTGGAGTATGGTCAACTGACCTGCTCCACCATCCATCTTTGTTATGATTTCTCGGGGAGATACAGGAGTTAGCAGCTCTTGGCCCGGCTGTGATCTTCAAGCCGCTGGATCAGTTCAACGGCTTCTTCTTCACGATCGCCCACGCTGCTGGTCCAGGTGAGGATCTCGTTGCGGGCGACGGCTGTTTCGATGCGGCGGCAGGCGCTGATCACCGTGCTGTGATTGCGCTTGCCCATCCGCACGCCGATTTCCGGATAGCTCAATTTGGCGGTCTTACGCACCAGGTACATGGCCACGCTGCGGGCAAGGCTGATGGTGCGCTGGCGCCGGCCCGACATCAGGTCTTTCTGTTCCAGGCCGAAATACTCGCAGACGCTGGCGAGGATGGCTTCGGGCTTCACTGGCTGGGCGATCTGCTTGTCCAGATCCCCCAGCGATTCCTGGGCCATCCGCAGATCGGGGCGACGCCCGGTGAGTTTCACGTGGGCGGCGATGCGGGTAATGGCGCCTTCAAGTTCGCGGACGTTCTGTGTTACGCGGCGCGCGATCCAGGTGATGACCTCTTCATCAAGATGCATGCGATGCCGCTCGGACAGCGATCGCAGGATATCACAGCGGGTGGTGAAGTTGGGTGGATCGATGCGAACAACCATCCCGCTGACAAAACGGTTAATCAGCGATTCGCCAAATTCCTCGATCAGCTTCGGATGGTTGTCGCTGGCCATCACGACCTGGCGACCCATGGCTTCGATGGCGTTGAAGGTGTGCAGGAACTCTTCCTGCGTCGCCTTTTTGCCGCCCAGGAAGTGCACGTCGTCGATCACGAGCAGATCAAGATCCCGCACACGACGGCGGAAGCTGTCAAGCTTGTTGGAGCGCAGCGCGGTGAGGAACTCATTGGTGAACTCCTCACCGGTCAGGTACATCCAGCGCTTGGTGGGATGATGCTTGGCGAACTTGCGGCACAGGCCCTGGAGCAGGTGGGTCTTGCCCAGCCCGCACGAGCCGTGAATGAACAGGGGGTTGTACTGAACGCCGGGAAACTCGGCGACATACATCGCAGCATTGTAAGCCAGTTGATTGGAC
>CAZSJB010000495.1:0-2473 GCA_964606625.1 uncultured Tepidisphaeraceae bacterium
AAGATGGACTCCGACGGTACGCCCTGGCGGCCGTTCGTGCATATCCTGGACATCTGCCAGGCGGCTGCGTGCGTGCTGGAAGCGCCGCGCGAGGTGATTCATAACGAGACGTTCAACGTCGGCGCCAACACCGAGAACTACCAGGTACGCGATATCGCGACGATCATCGGTGAAGTCTTCCCCGGCTGCACCGTGAGCTTTGGTGATCGTGGCGGCGACAAGCGCGACTACAAGGTCAACTTCGACAAGATCACCAACAAGCTGCCCGGATTCCAACCCAAGTGGAATGTCCGGAAAGGCGCCGAGCAACTGCTGGAAGTCTTCCAGCGGATCCGGATGCCCAAGGAACTGTTCGAGTCTCGCGCCCACACGCGACTGAAACAGATCCAATACCTGCTGGAGACGCAGCAGATCGATCAGGATTTCTTCTGGAAGGAATAACCCCCCCAGACTGCGCTTAACGGGAATCCTTAAGAGAAATAACCGGTCCGCTGAGACGGACCCCAGGGTCAGGTCTATGAAGTTCACGGAAACGAAACTGAAAGGCGCATTTATCCTCGATCTCGAGCCGCATGAGGACTCGCGGGGATTTTTTGCCCGCACCTTCTGCCAGAAGGAGTTCGAGGCGCATGGGCTTAAGCCGATCGTCGCGCAGTGCAACTGTTCATTTAACCACAAGAAGGGCACACTGCGGGGCATGCATTACCAGATTCCCCCGGCTGCTGAGACGAAACTGGTGCGCTGCACCCGTGGGGCGGTTTATGACGTGATCGTGGATCTTCGGCCGGACTCGCCGACCTATCTTCAGCACATTGGTGTGGAGCTGACCGAGCATAATCGGCGCCAGCTCTACGTGCCGGAGATGTTTGCCCACGGCTACCTGACGTTGACCGACGGCGCGGAGGTCACCTACCAGGTCGGTGAGTTCTACACGCCCGGCTACGAGCGCGGCATCCGTTTTGACGACCCGGCATTGAAGATCGAATGGCCGATCCCGATCGAGGTGATTTCCGAAAAGGATGCAAATTGGCCGCCGTTTGAAGGATAATGATGGGTTACTTGCTATTCGCAGGATGCAGCCGTCTTAAAAGGCGCCTGCTATGCTGAAGGGCCACCGCCTTCAAGCTCCAGCGAATGACAAATGACCCGTGACAACCCCAGCTTGCCGACCAGGTTTTGTAGCCAGCAAATAACAAATAACTCGTAACAAGCAGCAAATAACCAAGATGATCATCATCGATACCGCTCTCAAACGTCGCGCAGCCGAAGGCAACCCGATTCGGGTGGGCATGATCGGCGCTGGATTCATGGCGCGCGGCGTGGCCAACACCATCATCAACAGTGTTCCGGGAATGCGCCTGGTTGCCATCGCCAACCGCACGCTTGAGAAGGCGGAGCAGGCTTACCGCGAAGCCGGGGCTGAGTATCGGGTGGTGAGCACCCTGGGGGATCTCCAGGACAACATCCGCAATAACGTCTACAGCGTCACCGATGACGCCCATCTCCTGTGCGACGCCGAGGGCATCGACTGCATCCTTGAGATCACCGGTGCCATCGAGTTTGGCGCCCGCGTGATTCTCCGGGCCCTGGAAGGCAAGAAGCACGTTGTCACGATGAATGCCGAAGTGGACGGCACGGTCGGCAGCATCCTGCAGGATTATGCAAAGAAGAACGGTGTGATCCTCAGCGGCAGCGACGGAGATCAGCCCGGGGTGGAGATGAACCTCTACCGGTTCGTTAAGAGCATCGGCTTGACCCCGCTGGTCTGCGGCAACATCAAGGGCTTGCAGGATCCCTACCGGAATCCCACGACCCAGAAGGGTTTCGCGGAAAAATGGGGCCAGAAGCCGGAGATGGTCACCAGCTTCGCCGACGGAACCAAAATCAGCTTCGAGCAGGCGATCGTCGCCAATGCCACCGGCATGCGCGTTGCCCAGCGGGGGATGAGCAACGGTTTCACCTTCCAGGGGCATATTGACGAGCTGACCAGCCATTACGATGTCGAAAAGTTGCGTTCGCTGGGCGGAATCGTGGATTACGTCGTTGGTGCCCGCCCCGGACCGGGGATTTACGTCTTCGGGACCATCGATGACCCGAAACAGCGCCACTACCTGAACTTATATAAGCTCGGCGAAGGGCCGCTTTACAGCTTCTATACCCCGTATCACCTCTGCCATTTTGAGGTGCATCATTCGATCGCGCGGGTGGTGCTGTTCGGGGATGCGGTGCTCCAGCCGATCGCCGGGCCGGTCGTGGAGGTGGTCACCACCGCCAAGATCGACCTCGAAGCCGGCACAACTCTCGATGGAATCGGCGGTTACCACACCTACGGCCAAGCCGAAAATGCGGATGTAACCGCCGCCCAGAATCTGCTGCCCATGGGACTGGCTGAGGGTTGCCGCTTGAAGCGGGCGATTCGCAAGGATCAGGTCATCACCTATGCGGATGTGGACTTGCCCGAAGGGCGGTTGTG
>CAZSJB010000496.1:0-2468 GCA_964606625.1 uncultured Tepidisphaeraceae bacterium
GTCGGCATTGACTAGGCGAACTGGCATGATGCATTGCGACGGGCCTGAATGCTCACCGCTCATCAATGACGCCAGCATTTGTCCCATCTTGGCTGCCATCGCATCTGGATCCGTTTCGATGCGTGCCACCGGGAAAGGCGCCCAGAAGCCGGCGCCGCCGCTCATGTGCGTGACGATCGCCAATTCCTGCGGCACCTGGACGTGCGCATCAATGATGGCGTGCAACGCATCACCAAACAACACATCGTCGGTCACGAGCAGCCCGTCCGGCTTCTCCTTGCCAGGCGACGACCAGATCTCGCGGAACTCCTCCCATCCCGCTCCAGGGCTGTCGGGCGGCAGATCAGTACGCAGCCACTGCACGTTCAGTTGCAGGTTGCGCTCGCGCATGGCGTCGAGGATGATCTTCGGATTACCCCAACTCATGAACGCCAGCTTACGGCGACCGATGGACAGCAGGTGATCGATTCCCAAATGGACCAGATCAGCCAGTTGGGTGTTGACGCTATGATCCAACCAATTGTCGTTGCCGACGATCGAGATTCCCGCGTCCTGCAATTTCCGGATCAACAGCTTTCCAATGCCGGCAATCGAGACCACACCCCGGATGCGTCCGGCATCAAGCTCTTCAAGAAACTCGGGGCAGCTGCTGCCGCGCACCGGATCATCCCATGCGGCGGTCGCGCTGGTGCCGGGTTCGATCCGGCCGATGTAAAGTCGCACGCGGTAGCCATTGCTGTCGAACCACACGCGAAGCTGCTGCGTTAGCCGGCGGAAGTGGTATCCAGCCCTCGGATGCGTCACATCCAACTCGCTCAGGATGGCGATGTGCTGGTTGCTGTGCGGATCCACCACCACGGTTCCGCTGCCGCGCCGCCGCTCAATGACGCCATCTTCAGCGAGGATGCTCAGTGCCTCGCGAACGGTTGGGAAGCTCACGCCGAACCGGCGGGCCAGCTCATTCTGGGATTCCAGCACGTCCCCGGCTTTCATCCCGGTGACGATCTCGCGGCGCAGCAGGCCGTAGATCTTCCGGTGCAACGGCTGGTTAGGACGGGGGGATCGTTCTGTTTCATGAGTAGGATCAGTGTACCCGATCTTCGGGCCTGGCCCTATAAGTAATATTAACCGCTGGACGCGGACAACCAGTTATATTATATTAAGAATGTTCGAGCAGCCTCTTGCCAGGTCATTGTATGATAGCAGCTAATGGGAATGGTCGGTCGTTTCGCCTGTTGCTCCAGCTACAACCCCATACGGGGCAACTGCTGAAAGTCGCGACGCTCGATGGCATTCCTCTTATCAGTTTTAAAGAGGGCGCGGAGCTGCGAATCAATGGCCAGCCCCTCACCACGACGCTGATTTCCACGGATTATTCCCCCAACGAGCATATAACCATCCTGGAGGCTAACCTCCCCGCCAGTTACGGCGCTGGTTCGCGCTGGCAGATACGGCGCGTCATCACGCTCGGCGGAGGTGGATTGCACGCCGGTCGTTCTCAGTCGGCACACCTGCGATACGAGGTGCGACGAATCCCCAACACGCATCCAGGCAGCCGGATCGATTACATCTGGCAGCCGGAAATCGAAGCGCCCCTGCGCCTCGATACGATCGATGTGCTGGCGGCTTCAACCGATCTGCTCGGTCAGGAAACGCGGATGCGGGCGCTGGCGATCGGCGGTAGTGGTCCTCGCGAGCATGTGAGCTTCGAGGATGCCCCCGTCGCCGAGGTCATCCCATTGTTGGGTAGCGGGTTTCGGGCAACATTTCCCGGCCAGCCGACGATCAATGGCGCGTTACTTCATCGTCCCGGTGATCATCAGTATCTGTGGGCCATCGTTCGCCGCCCGTTTACGGGCGGTCGCCTGAACTTCCAGACCGACCGGCTCACCTTCCGCTTCTACTATTTCCAGGACATGCCCATCCAGCAGGAGGTGACCACGCCGGCTGTCTCCCTGATGTGGGGGCACGGCCTGGACGACGCGGAGCGCGTACTTGCCGAGCAGTTCGATCAGTTCGAAGAGCCACCCGATTGGTGGTACCGAACGACCTGGTTCTGGCTGCATCCCAATTGGCAGGTGGATGGTTCTTTCCAGGCCATGGAACAGGGGGCCGACATCCTCCACGAGCAATGCGGCGTCAATGGTTTCGGGCTGTTCGTGCATGATGTGCCATGGGCGGGCAATGACTGTGATGTGATCTCGCCCCAGCCCAATCCGAGTTTGGGTGGGGAACGTGCGCTGCGACAAGTGCTTCGCCGCTTCAAGGACCGCGGCATCCACAGCTATGTCTGGATGAGCCAGAAAGGCCATCGTCCGGATGGGCCGGAATATCGCGATGGCTGGTCCATCCAGGGGACCGATGGCCGCCCTGTGCGCCTGTACAACGGCCCGGACGCCGGCGTGCGTCTTGATATCATCGACCCAGCCGACCCCTCGTTCTTCCAGTACATCAGCGAGTGGATTCGT
>CAZSJB010000497.1:0-2465 GCA_964606625.1 uncultured Tepidisphaeraceae bacterium
AGAACCCGCTGTAGCCCTTAAGGCAATGACCTGACGGGCCGCGTGTCGCGGATGGTTATTTGCTGTTTGGTATCTGCCGGTTCAGCCGGCAAGCCATGGAGCGGATCATGAGCCGGAATTGAGCGGCATCCGTTGTCGCTGTGATTCCCGCTCCTCTGTCCGAAGGATGACATGACACCAGCATTGCTCGGTAAAAAAATCGGGATGACCCGCATCTACGGTGAGGATGGCAAAGTCATTCCCGTCACCGTGGTGCAAGCCGGCCCCTGCGCCGTTACCCAGGTCAAGACCACCGAGACCGACGGCTACAACGCCGTGCAGCTCGGCTATGAGGACATCAAGCCCAAGTTCAGCACCTTTCCGCTGATTGGCCATGCCGCCAAGGTCGGCGTCGGTCCCAAGCGGTACTTCCGTGAGGTTCGCCTCAAGGAGCCGACCGAGCGTCAGCCCGGCGAGACCCTCACCGTGGATATCTTCAACGGCGTGCAGTTCGTCGACGTGATCGGCACGAGCAAGGGCAAGGGCACTCAGGGTGTGATGAAGCGCCACAACTTTGGTGGTCAGCCCGCATCGCACGGTACCGAGCGCAAGCACCGCTCTCCCGGTGCGATCGCCTCCCGTGCCACCAACCGTGGTTTCAGCGGTAAGCTGAAAAAGGGTATCCGCATGGCGGGCCGCATGGGCAACCAGCGCGTGACCACGCTGAATCACCCCTTGGTGAAGATCGATACCGAGAACAATCTGCTGCTTATCAAGGGAGCCTTGCCCGGTCCGAACGGTGGGCTTCTTTTTGTGCGCCAAGCCGTCACTGCACGGCCGGCTGAGGAAGAAAAGTAGTAGTAGGCTCCGCGCATCCAAAAAACGTATCGCGGGATCATTGGACGACTGAGAACGGATAACTGACATGATCGACATCCCGATCTACAACCAGGCCGGCGAGAAGATCGACACCATCCAGGTCGATGAAGCCAAGCTCGGCGGCGAGGTTCGCCGGAACCTGCTCAAGCAGGCGCTGGTCATGTACCACGCCAACCAGCGACAGGGCAGTGCCAGCACGCTCGCCCGTGGCGAGGTTGCCGGTTCGACCCGCAAGCTGTATCGCCAGAAGGGGACCGGCAATGCCCGCATGGGCAGCATCCGCAACCCGCTGCGAAAGGGCGGCGGTCATGCCAAGGCCAAGAAGCCCAAGGACTGGCGCCAGGCAATGCCCAAGAAGATGCGCCGCCTTGCACGCAATAACGCGATCCTCAGCAAGATTCAAAGCGAGGACATTCGCGTGGTGGACGCGATCAACCTGGAGCAGCCCAAGACCAAGCTCATGGCACAGGTCTACAAGGCGCTGGGTATCGATCGCTCCTGCCTGTTCGCACTGGCAGAACGAAATGAAACGATCGAACGTGCAGCCCGTAACATTCATCGCACGACGCTGACCACGGTCGACCAGTTGAACGCCTGGGATATCATGCGGAACCGTACCCTGCTGCTGACCCGGCAGGGCTTGGAGCAACTTTTGGCTTGAAACAGGAGATTTTGGACCAGTGATTCGGTCTGCGGGTTTTAAAGTATGCCCCAGCTGCAATCCTCAATCCAAAACAGAACAATGGACAGCCACAACGTCATCATCAAGCCGCTCGTGACCGAGAAGAGCACGCGTCTCCAGGAACTGGGAAATACCTACGCGTTCCAGGTCGCGCTGAATGCCAACAAGCACCAGATCAAGCGGGCGATCGAAGAGATTTACGATGTTCGGGTTGCTGATGTGCGCACCATGACCCGCAAGGGCAAGCCGCGCCGCACCCGCTTCAAGATGACCAAGGCCCCCAATTGGAAGCGGGCGGTCGTCACTCTGGAAGAGGATTCGAGAATCGAACTGTTTTAGCGGCTGCGTTGCCAGTCGAGACTGGCAACAGGCAACCGACAACGGACTAAGAACATGGCCATCAAGCTTTACAATCCGACCACAGCCGGCCGTCGCCAGGGCAGCGTGATCGACTACCGCAAGGAGATCACGAAGACCAAGCCCGAGAAGTCGCTGACCAAGCGGCTGTACCGGACGGGCGGTCGCAATCACCATGGCATCATCACTGCTGCGCATCGCGGTGGCGGCAACAAGCGACTGTATCGGATCATCGACTTCAAGCGTCGCAAGGATGACATTCCTGCGAAGGTGCTGTCGATCGAGTACGATCCGAACCGCTCCTGCAACATCGCCCTCATCCAGTATGAGGACGGCGAGAAGTCGTACATCCTGGCGCCGCTGGGCCTGAAGGTCGGTGCAACGGTGGTCAGTGGTCCGAATGCCGCGCCGGAAATCGGCAACTGCATGCCGCTGCGTGACATTCCCGCCGGCCTGGAGATCCACAACATCGAGCTGAATCCCGGGCAGGGCGGCAAGCTGGTTCGCTCGGCTGGCGGCGTCGGCCGCCTGGGCGCCAAGGAGGGTGACTGGTCGGTCATCATCCTGC
>CAZSJB010000498.1:0-2465 GCA_964606625.1 uncultured Tepidisphaeraceae bacterium
ACCAATCCACTAGCGAGTGCGCGATACGACATAAGGCAAACCTCCATTAAAAGTGCAGCCAATCAGCGTCCTTCATCGAGAAGGCGGTGCCGCAAACCCGGGCAGTGCCTGAGCGATTACCAGGCTCCGGGGAGACGGTCGACAAACCTGACCGCTGAGCGGCTGCTATGCGTTGGTATCATCATACCGCCCAGTTCGCTGAATGTGCCAATTTTTTACAATCCCACGATACAGGGCAATGCGCAAAAACCGACTATCACCACGACCCAGAAAATCGTGACGATATAGCCCAGGATCAGTCCTGCGACCGCCATGCCATGGCCGCTTTCCTCACCGCGGCGGATGCGGCCCAGTGCCAGATGACCAAAGACAATCCCAATCAGGGAGGCGGGAAACATCCCGACCAGCCCAACCAGGCTGCAAACCAGTGAGACAATCGCCATCGTCTGCGGAAGGGCCGTTGTCTGGGGATAATGATGGTAACCCAGCGGTGTCACCGGCTGGGGCGGGGGTGGCGGTGTGGGCGAGGAATGCGGGGAGGGTTCCAGCGGGGTGAGGGGGGAAGTGGAATTGAACAGTGGTCGAATCGCGTCGACCGTGTCGGCGCGCACCCAGTTGTCCATTCCTTCGGTCCAGACCAGCCAGTGCGGCTGAAGGCCTCGATCGAGCAGTTCCTCGATCGGATAGGGGCCAAACTGCTGGGTGCCGTCGGAGATCCAGTATTGCTGCATGATGGTGATTGTCCTGCCCTGTATTGCCCTTCCCACTGATCAGAAGAGTTTAATCGGATTGCGGGAGGAATTATTGAGGCAATCCTGCGCATTGCCCCTGTCGTTTGAACCGCTGTTGATGGTATCGTATCGTTTTGGTGGTAGAGGGGCTGCCGTCAGGGGGTTATGGTGCGCGAACGTGTTGCTGCGCAACACGGTTTGCGGGATAAGAATGGCCAGGTATACCGACTGTCGATGCCCCCGGGCGCGCAGATCAGATCAAATACGATGAGTGAAGCGTCGCCACGAGTCTCCATTGGATTGCCCGTTTACAATGGGGCGAATTATGTCGGCGAAGCGATCGAATCGCTGCTGAATCAGACCTTTACGGACTTTGAACTGATCATCTGCGACAATGCCTCGACGGACCGCACCGAGGAAATCTGCCGCGCCTATGCCCAGCGGGATGCGCGCATCCGCTATTATCGCAATCCGGTAAATATCGGCGCCGCCGGAAATTACAATCGCACGCTCGAACTATCGCGGGGGGAGTATTTCAAATGGGCGGCGCATGATGATCTTTGCCTGCCCACCTTCCTGGAAAAGTGCGTGGCGGTGCTGGACCAGGATCCGACGGTGGTTGTGGCGTACCCCCGAACCGCCGTCATCGACAGCCAGGGACGGGTTCTCTACTACGACAACTTCAAGCTCGCCACCGATGCCCCCAGTGCAGCCAAGCGGTATGCCACGCTGATCAACGTCAACCATCGCCTTCACGGCGTACCGGAGATTTTTGGTCTGATGCGGGCCTCAGCCCTCAAAATGGCGGTGCCCCATGGCGCCTACGCTCGGGCAGACAGTGTCATGCTGGTTCGACTCAGCCTCTTGGGGCGATTTTTTGAAGTGCCGGAATATCTGTTCTTCTCCCGGCGCCACGAGTCCCAGTCCATCACCCAGATCCCCAAGTGGATACGCGAAGGGCGCAGCCGCCTGGCTCGATTTCTCGGAACTGGACCCATTCCGCCTACCGAATGGTGGGATCGATCCAAGGTGGGACGGATTACTTTTCCCGAATGGCGGATCCTGCACGAGTACTCGGCAGCCATCAGCCGGGCACCGCTCTATCTGCTGGAACGCCTTCAGTGCCGCCTGCACCTGGCCCTCTTTCTGCTGCATTATTGGCCGAAACTGGTGCGCGACCTGCTGTTTGCCCTCGAGCAGTTAATCGTCAAACCCAAGGCCGTGCCAGCCACCGATGCCGAACCTTCCCCCTCTGCGCCATCCACCGCCCAGGCAGAGCAGACACCGCAGGCACAGCGGGCTCAACTGTAATGACTGCTGCGCAGGGGGCATTTTCTTTGTCTTCTTGAACCCAAACCTTTTGCCGTTCATGATGTCTCCCTTGGCGTAGGGCACTTCGACGGAAGGCTTCCGGTGAAGTGCGGCTGCTGGAAAGCCGATAATTGTTCTGGTTGCCTGATCCAGTCGCGGGTGCAGAGGGATGATCCCTCGCAGGGCCTGCCAGAGACGAGGGAGATATGAAAGTTGTTATTCTCGCCGGTGGCTTGGGGACCCGCCTTTCCGAAGAAACTGCTATCAAACCCAAACCGATGGTCGAGATCGGCGGCAAGCCGATCCTCTGGCACATCATGAAGATCTACTCTGCCCACGGCATCAACGATGTGATCGTCTGCTGCGGGTACAAGGGGTACGTCATCAAGGAATACTTCGCCAACTACTTCCTGCACATGTCGG
>CAZSJB010000499.1:0-2450 GCA_964606625.1 uncultured Tepidisphaeraceae bacterium
TCAATTGGACAGAGCATCGGTCTTCGGAACCGAGGGTTGCAGGTTCGAGTCCTGCGGGGTGCGTTGGGGGAAACGCTTCGGTTTATCCTCCCTGACAACGGATCAGGCAGGTGTATAGGCGTTTGCGGCTGCAAGAATCTGGCGGATTGCGCCCATGTGGTAAGCCGTGTGCGCGGCGCTGGCAATGGCACCGCAGGCGCTCATCTGGTCCCAGTCGCCGGTTTTGGCGCTGATAGCCAGTTGCCATTGCTTGGCTTCCTCTCTCAGCTTGGCGAGCAGGTCTTTCCACTGCGATTCATCGACCGTCCCCAGCTTCCAGGCTGCCTCCCAATCGGCTGAGGCCCAGGGATTCTCCTCACCAGCCATCCAGCGGTTGAGCAACTCAAGCCCATACAGGACGTGGGCTACATGCTGGACGACAGTAGTCCGTCCGGGCATCGGGCGCGTCGACACAACCGCTGGGTCGAGCTGTTCCAGTTGTGCCAACAGCCCCGGATCGCCCGAATTCAGCAGAAACCCGGACCGTTTCAGGGTGCCATCAAAAATCTCACGCAGGATCGTTGCAAGTGCCTCGGGAAAAACATTGTTTGCCATGCCACGCAATATAAAGCAAGGCATGCATTCTTCGCATCCTCCCTTTACGCAGGCATCATTTGCTGCCTGGGATGCTCCAAGCCGAACCGGGAAGGGATGAAGTCATCCCCCCCCTTTTCGAAGCGGCTGATACTGCATGTGCAGCGATTCAGCGACGGCTGCGTTGGTGATGCGACCGCCGACCAGGTTGATGCCTTCCCCGAAGCCGGGATCCTCGGCTGCGGCCTTCTCAAAGCCCTGGTTGGCAATCTTGAGCACATAAGGCAGCGTGGCGTTGCACAGGGCGATCGTACTGGTGCGTCCCACAGCCCCCGGCATGTTGGTGACGCAATAATGCACAACCCCCTCGACAACGAAAGTCGGCTGGGCATGGGTGGTCGGGCGCGAGGTTTCGACGCATCCGCCCTGGTCGATGGCAACATCGACGATCACCGCCCCCTTCTTCATCTCCTGCAAGTGCTGGCGCGTGACCAGCCGCGGGGTTTTGGCTCCGGGAATAAGCACTGCGCCTATCACCAGGTCCGCCAGGCGGATCTGCTCGCGGATGGTATGAGGATCAGAGAAGATCGTTTCGACATTGGCTGGCATGACCTCAGCCAGATAGCGAAGGCGCTCCAGGTTAATATCCATGAGGGCAACATCCGCCCCCAGACCGGCCGTGACTTTGGCTGCGTTGGTCCCCACGACGCCGGCACCGAGAATCAATACCCGCGCCGGAGCCACCCCCGGCACCCCGCCCAGCAGGACACCGCGGCCGCCCATCGGTTTTTCAAGATATTTCGCTCCCTGCTGGGGTGCCAGCTTTCCGGCGACCTCGCTCATGGGCGTGAGCAACGGCAAACCGCCGCGCTTGTCACGGATGGTTTCGTAGGCGATGGCGGTGATCCCGCTTTCGAGGCAGGCTTGGGTAAGCTGGGAATCGGCTGCAAAATGGAAATAGCAGAAGACGATCTGCCCCGGCCGCAGCAGACTGATCTCTTGGGGAAGCGGTTCCTTCACCTTGACGATCAGATCGCACTCAGCAAATACTTCCTCAGCCGTGGGGACGATCTTCGCCCCTACCTGAGCATATTCCTCATCTTCAAACCCGCTGCCGGCGCCGGCCTGCGTCTCGATCAGCACCTCATGCCCCGCCTTCACCAGAGCTTCGGCGCCGACCGGCATAAGGCCGACTCGATATTCATCCGACTTTATTTCGCGCGGTATGCCGAGTTTCACGTTTCGAATCCTTTCCTGAACGGATCAGTCATCACAACCATCAAGCCAACACCTCTGGCCGGTTGGGCACACACGATATCGAATCCATCGTCTTTTGTCGCAAGGTGCGCCCGCTGAGGCGACTTTGGGGCACCTCCCTGTCACACCCTACGTCCGGTAACCGGCGCAAATGCGGTTTTCAGCATCTTTCTCCCCTGTCGATTCGTGTCAACGCTCTGTCCTGCCGATGACAAAAAGAGACACGCTGTTGCCGCAACGCCTCAACCGCTGCGGCAGGTCTCGCGACAGTTTCAATACCTGGAGCATTATCGGAATGCTGCAAGCCAATGACTCACCCACCGCCCGCCTGCTGATCCTGGATGAGGATCGCATTATTCTGCAATCGCTCAGCCAGTTCCTGCGGCGCGAGGGGTACGACGTGCTCACCACGGATGATCCGGATGAGGCGATCTCCATCATGGAAGGCAAACCGATCGACCTGCTGCTGGCAGATATCAACATGCCCGGCGTTCAGCCGATCGAGTTCCTGCGGGAGGTGCGCCGCCGATTTGCGCATATCGTTGTCGTTGTCATTACCGGGTATGGATCCATCGAAGGCGCTGTCGAAGCCACCCGCAACGGTGCATTCGACTATCTCA
>CAZSJB010000500.1:0-2450 GCA_964606625.1 uncultured Tepidisphaeraceae bacterium
CGCTATGCCGTGCTGCCCTGTGACCTCGTAACGGACCAGATCGAGGCGGAGAGTGCGCTGGAGCGCTGCCTCTCGAGCGCCGGGCCGCAGCTCTATGCCGGGCTCCAGGCGGGCCTGGGCGACACGCACGAGTTGACGCGGCTGGTGGGCGATCTCTTGCTTCGAGATGTCCAGTCGGTGCGGCAGCTTGCCAGTTGCGACCAGGCGCTGCTGATCGATGGCAAGGTGCTGCTGCTCAACGGCTGGATCGGCTCCAAAGCGCGGGAGATCAAGCGCGTCAGCATGATCGCTGGACGGCAGTCGATTGACCTCACCGATCGCTTGACCCGCTATCCTCGCCCGGATCTGAACGAGGCCTTCCCCAAGACCGCTGAAGAGGCGATGGGATTCATCGTGGCGACGCCGCTTACAAGCCAGGCGCTGAAGCAGATCGAACTGCAAGTCGTCTGGCACAACGGCGAACGGGAGAGTTGCCGTGCGGAGGTGACGCAGCTCGGCTGGCCGGACCTGCACGGCCATCTGCAGCGGCACCCCAACCTGTTCCCCGGCAGCATAAGACAGCTGGAACAGGCGTCTCGCCGCCCAAGGACGGATTCGCTCTTCGCGTCTCGGCTCGGCAAGCTGAGGGAGACGGTCTTTCCCTTCGTGACCCGCACCTTGCCGACCATGGCCGAACACCCCGACCGCGCCATTGTGGCAATCGACCGGGCCTATGCCCTGGGCGAGGCAGGCATGCTGATCTACGGCTGGAAGCTGACACCACAGCGCGAGCCACTGGATGTCACGGTGCATGACGAGTGGGGCAATCAGGTTTCAGTCAAAGGGAATTTCCTCCCGGTTGTGCGCGAGGACGTGGCCAGTGGCTATCGCGAGCGCTTTCCCAGCGTGCCGCGGCGCTGCGGCTTCATCCTGCATGTGCCGCTGGCCACCGAAGCGGGCGATGCCCGGGCGATCTGCTTCCACTATGCTGAGCGCGGCGACCTTTGGCTGCGCCTGCCCGTCGATCAGCGCGACACCCAGGGCATCCCGCTGATCAAGGAGATGCTGGGCATGATCCCGCATCCCGAGCAGCTCAATCACTACCTCTATGAAATGTTCGACGGCGGCCTGGGCGCAGCGCTCGAGGCGGTGAACCAGCAGCGCCTGGCAGAGGCGGCGCCCGTGGAGGACACTCTCGACAGCCGCCAGTTCGGCGAGCCGCCCGAGGTGCCCACCACCTCCGTCATCGTGCCGCTCTATGGCCGCTGCGACTTCATGCGCCACCAGTTGGCGCATTTCGCCGACGATCCGGATTTCCAGGCCTGCGATCTGATCTACGTGGTGGATGATCCCCGCCTGATTGAGGAGGTCCACAATCTCGCGGCAAAGTACCAATGGCTGTTTGGTATCCCTTTCCGCGTGGTTTGGTACGGTCGGAACCTGGGCTTTGCCGGGGCGAACAATGTTGGGGTCAAGTTTGCGCGGGCCAAGCGCCTGCTGCTGATGAACTCTGATGTCATCCCGATTGCGCCTGGTTGGTTATCCGAGCTGAACGCCGCTATGGATAATTTACCCGATGCCGGGGCTGTGGGCCCGCTACTGCAGTACGCGGACGGCTCGATTCAGCACGCGGGCATGTATCCACTGCGCGGTGATTTCCTGCCCGGTTTTCTGCTGAATACGCATCCAAATCAGGGAATGCATTGGGAAGGTGGCGACGAGCCGACTGAGCATCCCCTCCTCACCGCGGCCTGCCTGCTGCTAGACACAGAGGAGTACCGTGCGTTGGGCGGCCTCGATGAAGGTTACGTGATCGGTGATTTCGAGGATTCGGATCTCTGTCTTGCGTTAAGGCAGAAGGGCAAACGGCTATATGTGGCTCCGAAAGCAAGAGCTTGGCATCTGGAACGCCAATCCCAAACGATGGATCTCATCGGAAGTACGCGCCAGCTTATTACGCTTTTCAACGCTTGGCGATATCAGTCCAAGATTCACTCGGGAGCGATTGCCGACCCTGAGGAGAATCTGGTTAACTTCCCCTTTGCTAAAGCGTTGAGACAAAATCAAACGCCCAACAGGCTGATGCCTGTTTCAGGAGCTGCATAACGTGAAGGTTGTTGTCTTCAGTCACGGGCACCCGGATTTCAGCAAGGGTGGGGCAGAGCTGGCGGCTTGGAATCTGGCCAAAGGGATTGACAGTCTTCCCGATCATGAAGCGTGGTTCATTGGCCGCGCTGATCAGCGTATCATGCATCAGTTTACGCAGCTCGCGGCGATCGGGGAGCGGAACTATCTGATGGCGGGCAACGCCCATATCCCGGACCTGACAGCCACGATTGCGCTCACCGAAGACGGGGATGTATCACAGCTCCTGCGGCGCATCGATCCAGATGTGATCCATTTCCACCACTACACCTTCCTGGGAATGGAGCTCATCCGTCTGGCCAAGAAAAATTGCCCAAATGCCAAAA
>CAZSJB010000501.1:0-2445 GCA_964606625.1 uncultured Tepidisphaeraceae bacterium
GTCAATGCCATCGTCCATGGCAACCTCGGGGTCAGCTCCGACCTGAAAGCCGAAGGCGATGACACCTTCGCCCGCGTCCTGGCGGAGCGATCCGCTGATCCCGCACTCGCCCAGCGCCGGGTCATGGTCGAGTACCGCCACCTGGGCGATGAGTGCATCATCACCATCACGGACGAAGGCGACGGCTTTGATCACGAGGCCTGGCTGACCACGCTCGATGCCGAAGAAAACAGTCCCACGCCCAGCCTTCGGCCCAGCGGGCGCGGCATCCTCATGATGCGCGCCCTCGCCGACAGCATCGAATACCGTAACGGCGGTCGGCAGGTGGTCGTCCGCCTGAGCAGCCAGAACCAGGAGCGACGCCAGGCGCCGCGTCTGCCCTGGTCCCAGGAGGTCCAGGTTCTGCCCCTGGATGCCAACGGCCAAGCCGATCCCGCCCATGCCTGGACGGCTGCGGCACGCGACCTGTCCACCGGTGGCGCGGCCTTTATCCAGAACCTGCAAAACCTCCCCCCGGATTTGCAGCTCTCAGGCAAGGTGCTGCTCCAAATCCAGGACCCGCAGACCCATCAGCCGACCTACATCCCGGCTGAGATCTGCCGTGCAACCACGCTGGAAGGAGGCTTGCTCCAGATCGGCTGCCGGTTCACCGGCGAAGCGCCTACCCTGCAAGCCCTTCCCGGGATGCCACCGGCTCCGGCGGCCGCGCCGGAGGCGATCCGGCGCGTCATCGACCGCCTCCAGGGCGCCACCCAGCAACAGGAGCGTCGCGCCCATGCACGCGTGCCCTATTCCGCCCGCGTGGAGATCCAGGTCGGCGACGCTCCCCCACGCATCGCGTTCAGCCGCGATGTGTCCCTCGGGGGCATGGCGCTGGTCACAAGCTTTGAACTCCCCAGGACCGTCATCCAACTGCACCTGCCGCCGGACGTCCCCGCCGGCGATCCAGGGGATACGGTCAAGGCACGCGTCGTGCGCTGCCAACGGGTCACAGCCGGGGTTTTCGACATAGGCGTGCAATTCATCTGATCCATGCGAGGACCGACTCAACCAAGAGGACACACCCTGTAGCGCTCTGGAACTGAAGTGTGCCGATGGCGATGAGAAGCTTTCACTCATCCTCTGACTCCATCTGCCCGACGCATGAATGTCCCCGGTCACAGCCGTTCACCTCCGGGGGGGAACAGAAGGTGAAGGTTGGTATGAATAAACGCAATCTCTTTCGCAAATTTCCCTGGAAAGACCAAATTATCCAGCTCGGATCCAGCTTGCGCATTCGGCTGCCCCTTCGCATTGCGCTGATTACCCTGCCCGCCATCGTGGCGCTGATGATCTCCCTGGATCGGCTGGCGACCTATCGCCTGCTTACCGCTGCCGACCGCGAACTGCGCGACTCAGCCTACGCACTCGCCGCTGCCGTCGATCGGTGGGACAACGCCATCGCCACCCCCGTCCAGGCACTGGCCACCGATCCCGACATCGTCAGCATGGATCCCACGCGCCAGCGCCGCGCGCTGCAACTGGCTGAGGGCATCAATCACCAGATCCGCTGGCTGAAAACCTCCCGCCTCGACGGCTCGACTCTCGCCCGCAGCGATGACCAGCCCTATCTGGACTTCAGCGATCGCGCCTGGTTCCGGGCTGCCGTCGCCGGCGAACCGATCAGCCGCCAGGCAGTGATCTCCCGCACCAACAAGCAGGCCCTGGTCATCTACGCCTCGCCCATCCGCGACGCCAAAGGTCAGGTCATCGGTGTGATCTCCGCATCCGCCGATCTGCAGGATCTCAACAACCTCGTTGACAGCGGCCCGCGAGCGGCCTTGTCTGACACAGGGAACCCGATCAACGCCTTTCGCGCCGTCTTCGATGAGAAGGGACGCGCTATTGCCCATCCCGACCTGCCCCACCTCGCCACCGGCCGCGACGCGACCGGCACCCTGCAATGGTGGCGCCCCCCGGAGATGAACACCCCCGGAGCCGACACCTTCACCGATGCCGAGGGCGCCACATGGCTGACCCACTACCATCCCCTGGGTAACGGGTGGATAGTGGCCAGCACCCGTCGCGAGAGCGATGTCCTCGCCGAGCTCAGCACCCTGCGGCAGCAGGCGCTCTATGCCTCCCTGGTCACGGGACTGGCGGTGGCGCTGCTGACCGGGCTGGGCGTCAACCGCCTCGTGCGCTCGATCACCCGCCTGACCCGCGTCGCCACCGCGGTGGCTGACGGCGATATCAATCAGCGGGCCGACGAATCCGGCCGCGACGAAGTGGGCCTCCTCGCACGCTCCTTCAACCGCATGATCGAGCGCCTGCAAATGGGCATGAAGACCATCGAGCAGCGCGTCGAGCGACGCACCCATGCGCTCCGCATGCGCAACGCTGAGCTCACTCGCGCCCGCCAGGCCGCCGAGCAGGCCGCCCAGCTCAAGGACGAGTTCCTCGCCA
>CAZSJB010000502.1:0-2438 GCA_964606625.1 uncultured Tepidisphaeraceae bacterium
TCCGCGGGAAGCGGTGCTGCGGGCGCGGCTGGAAAATGAAGTGGAAGGCACATCGGAAGATACCATCGGCTTTGGCGGCCGCGAGTTGCCCAAACCCCAAGTCAAGCCCGCGAGTGCAGCCGATAAGCGAGCAGCGCGTGTCTCCGGTGCCTCTTCCGTGTGGAAGCGACCCAGACCAACTCCCCAGATTGCCACGGCTGACAAGGCTGCGCAACGCGAGGCCCCAACCCCACCAAGGCTTTTCACGCGCCTGCTGGGGCGACGATACGGATTATCGCATCAGGGATAAACCAGCCCCCTTGCACAATCCAAGCGTGGCGGGCCTACCGCGGCTGAACGGATGCGACGTAACGACGCCACATCTGTTCAAACTTGTCATAGTCCCAGCCAAAATGCTTTTTCAGTGCTTCCTCGGCATCCATGCCGTACTTGAGGTCATCGAACCATCGAATAAAGGCTCGACGATCGCGGGCAATGAGAGTTTCGATGAGCGTGCGGTGAACCGGATAGTATTCAAACTGCCGTTGCAGCGACTCATTGTCAAACATCGGGCGCAGCGAAGGGATTTTAGCTGCCATGGCGGAGGCTTCGGAGTAGTCGCTCATCACGGGGAACATGCTCATGGCGACCGTTTCAGCCAGTCCTTCATTCACCCAAAGCGGCGGGACGCGGTTGGTTTTATACCGATAAGTAAACGCGTGCACGAACTCGTGTGCGAGCACGAAGGCCCACTTCAGTTCGGCAATCTCCTTGGTCACGCCCGGCTCGCTCATGTCCGGTTTCCACATTGCCATGTAGATAATCTGGCCGCGCCATGCGAAATAGCCAGCCATGCGGGCGGGTACCTCACTCATCCCGCCATAGGCTTGTGCGAAGCGGACAAAATCACGCTGATGCGTGAACATGTAGATCGCCAGCTTGCCTTCAAAGATGTTTGACTTGGGGTCCTGATCAAACACCTTGGCAACGGCGCGATAGGCCCCTTCGAGGTTCTTTTCGAGAAATCGATACTCGCGCGGATCCCAGTCGGTAAAGATGATGAAGTGAGGCGTCTGAAACTCCGCGAGCTTTAATCCCAGCCGCTTTTCCACCTCAGCAGTGCGACGGCGTGCCACCATGATGGCAGCTTGGTCCTGCTCGGGGGTGGAGGGTTTGTACTCGACGAAATCGCGTGGTTTAACCGCCTCAGCCGGCTCATGACCGGTCATCGGGGACGGCACCGGGGTCGCAAGCGTGTCTTCTGATGCTGAGGCAGGGGATTCGTTGATTGCCCATCCCGCCGGCCGGGCGCGAATGGCTTCCGCCTTTTCCGCCAGATCCTGCTCCATCCGGACGGCGCGCGTCAGCGCTTCTTCAGCCGGCTGTTTTAGCCCCATGGACCAGCCCATCGCCCCCAGTTCCAGCCAGTGGGTGGCGTTATTGCGGTCGATCAGTCGCGAGCGCGTACGAAACGCACTCAAGGGTTCAATCTCTATCCACTGGAGGGGGCGCTGGGATTCTCCTACCCGTAGCACGATCTGCTGATCATCCCATTCGATCAGGTCGCCGACGAGCACCGAGGGCGTGTCGCCCGCCAAGCTGAGCTGTATGCGCATCTGCTGGCTGTCCGCCTGCACAAAACTGCTGAGGCATAGGAGAAGCAGCAGGGGGATTACAGGCGATTTCATAGCAGCCTGATGGTTTCATATGGGGCTGACCCTGTCAATTCACGAAGTGCGAGGCATGGACGTTGCAGCAGATTCTACGGTGGCGATTCCGCAAAAACCTCAACCCGTGGAGCGACATCATGTCTGAGAAACCCTCCCCCGGCAGTATTGACCCCCGTAAAGAAGGCCCAACCAGTCTCCAGGGTGCAGAAGCATCGGAACTACCCGATAAGGGGCGTGGTCCCGTAGAGACCGATCCCGGCAAGGAAGCAGCCCGTAAGACCCCAGACCATACGGGCGGTGTGATCGGCGGAGAGACGGGCATGCGGGCTCATCCGGATATTGCCGAGGCCGATGATCACGGCGGACGCAAGCGATCCTAGGCATCTTATTGGCAGGTGTAGCGATGGCTGAACAATCACATGAAGAGTGGTTACGTCATCAGCAGGAAAAAAAGGAGCAGGCCCAGGGGACGGCAGCCGGTGTAGGTGTGGTGCTGGGCTGCCTGGGATATGCGATCTGGCCGGTGTTTGTCGCTGTGATAGTGATTGGCATGGTGTGGATACTGGGAATTTTTCGCGGTTGCTGAAGGGGATTCCTGGAGCCGATGGTCCACCGTTTGCCTCCAACAACAAACTAAGCGCGCAGACAAATGTTACGTAACCGGCTGGGCGCTTCAGCCGGTTCTTGCCCGAAGGAGTTACCGGTATGAGTAATTACGACAACCCCAATGATCCGAATCGGCTGACCCCATCCGATCCTGAGGTGCGCCGCAGCGATGTGGGACGCAAT
>CAZSJB010000503.1:0-839 GCA_964606625.1 uncultured Tepidisphaeraceae bacterium
GGCCGCATGTAGCGGTACAGCGAGAGGTTCTCATCCATCCCCCAACTGGTTGAGCAGTGATCGACGATGATCTGCCCGATCGGGTTGCCGCCGATGTTGTCCGACCCCTGGCCCCCCTCCGGCCGCCCGCGCCGGACGCGCAGGTGACGCATGATCACATTGGACGTGTTGATGTTGACCGAGTGATTGGCGATGCAGATCCCGTCGCCCGGCGCCGTCTGCCCGGCGATCGTGATGTCCGGGTTGTTGATGTCGATGTTCGATTTCAGCTCGATAATCCCAGCCACGCGGAAGACGACGATCCGCGGCCCCTCGGCTTCCACGGCTGCACGAAAGCTCCCCTCGCCGCTGTCGTTGAGATTCGTCACGGCAATGACGCGTCCGCCGCGCCCGCCGGTCGCGAACATCCCGCCACCCCACGCCCCGGGGAACGCCGGCGGCACCCCTTCCGGCAGGCGCGGCGGCACCGGCGGGATCAATCCCGGCTGAGGCTCCTGCCCCATCGTGATCTGTGCTCCGCAGATCGTCATCCCTGCCAGTAGGCTTGTCACGATCGACCGGGTTGGGTGTCTCATCAAGTCGGCTCCTTTATCGTATGCACATCGCTTCCTGCCTCTAACCTGCTGTCATACCACACACGCGTTTGTCTTAATGGACAGACTTTTTGCAATTATGAACGGCAGCGGCAGATCAGTTTCCCCGGCTGCGACTCAACGTAGATAATTAAGATCGCCACGTCCGCTCAACGGTCCCCATTGGCATTTCAGATGAAAGGAGCCCATCCTGCGCACGACGTTTCTGGCATGCCTGCTCGCTTTGACCCTTCCCCTTCGCCGCTG
>CAZSJB010000503.1:849-2200 GCA_964606625.1 uncultured Tepidisphaeraceae bacterium
GTATGCGGAGTTCTCATTTGCCGGGATCGCCCCGTCGGATAAGACCCAGCCAAGGAGAGTCCCGGTTTCCTTTGTCACCGCTACAGATGGCTATTGGTCGTCTCTAAACCGTATTCAAGCCCTCCAGGAGGGGAATGCACGCGGCGACACTTTCGCGAACGCCTACCATCGGGTGATCGGCAAGGAATGGGAAGGCGAAGTGCCTGACGCGGATCGCTTTCGCCTGGTGTTTTTCAATGCGCTGGGTGAACAGGGATAGAAGGTGATCGACGTGGAAAACGGCAGGTATCTCCTGAAGCGTCAGCGCAATTAACGCCAGATCAGTCAATACGCTGCCACACAGCGCTCCCAGACGATCAGTCGATCGATGTCGCTGTTGGAAACAATCCGTGGAATCTACGCCGGGGATGGTCGCACCCCTGCTGTCCTCCAACGCCCTGGTGCGCCGGACGGTGGCTAATCACGCCTTTGGCAACTTCCACTTTAACTGGAACTCCAGCTCTTCTTCGCTCTCGCCGCGTTCGTGTTCGATACTAACGATCGCATCGGGCGACACGTTGATCCGCTCACCCGCCACCTAGATCTGAAACCGCTTTCCCGTCTCCAGGCAATCCGCCAGGCGCCGCAGCTTGGCGATCAGTTGCCGCCGGGGATAGTCCTTCTCGATGTCACGCTTGGGACGTGCTTTGCGTTTGACCATGGCCCAAAGTCTACCGCTGCTCTGTGCATCCCCAAACCAATGATTGCGACGCGCGACAGGAGATTTTGAACCCGTGCGGGGTTGGAGTATTCTGGCGGGTCTACCATGAAATACGACACCTATGAATCACCGTTGGTAACCCGCAACGCCTCGGCTGAGATGCTGCGCCTGTTCTCACCGCAGCACAAGTTTTCGCTGTGGCGGCGGTTATGGCTGGAACTGGCCCGCGCCCAGCGGGATCTGGGTCTTGACCGCATCTCCGAGGAAGCCCTGCGGCAGATGGAAGCCAAGCTCGAGGACATCGACTTCGAGACGGCTGCCCAGTGGGAAAAGCGCCTGCGCCATGACGTCATGGCACACGTCCACACCTTTGAAGAAGCCGCCCCGGCTGCTAAAGGCATCATCCACCTGGGCGCCACCAGCCAGTACGTGGTAGACAACGCCGATCTGATCATCATGCGCGATGCGATGAAGCTGGTTGCCAGCCGCCTGGCGGCCGCGATCGACGCCCTGGCCACCTTCGCCGATCAGTGGAAAGACCTGCCCACTCTGGGCTACACCCACTATCAGCCGGCCGAGCTCACCACCGTCGGTAAGCGTGCCACCCTGTGGGAACAGGTTTTTGCCATAGACCTGGACCAGATCGAGCAC
>CAZSJB010000503.1:2210-2435 GCA_964606625.1 uncultured Tepidisphaeraceae bacterium
ATACGCTGATGTTCCGCGGTGTGAAGGGAACGACGGGTACGCAGGCCTCCTTCCTGTCGCTGTTTGACGGCAATCATGAAAAGGTGCTGGAACTGGATCAGCGAATCACCCGAACCTTCGGATTTGAAAAATCCTTCCCGGTAACCGGCCAGACCTATCCGCGAAAAGTCGACGCCCAGATCATCAGCGATCTGGCGGGAATCGCCGCCAGTGTGCATCGGTTCT
>CAZSJB010000504.1:0-2421 GCA_964606625.1 uncultured Tepidisphaeraceae bacterium
GACCGGATTGCAGCCGGCAGCCTGTGCGGAGTAGATCTTGGCCGGCGTGTCCTCCACCAGGCCGAGCTTGATCAGTTCCTGATAGCCCTTGTAGATCTTGGGCAGGATTGTCCCGCCAGCAGTGGGAACGATCGTGTGCTGCGGCAGCTTCCAGCCGAGTTGCTCGACAATCTCAAATCCGTAGGTCTTGGCGCCTTCGGTGTAGTACGGCCGCAGATTGACGTTCACAATCGCCCAGCCGTACTTGTCGGCGATTTCGGTACACAGGCGATTCACATCGTCATACGTCCCACGGATCCGGACCATCGTCGGCCCGAAGATCAGCGAGCCGAGGACTTTACCCTGCTCCAGATCGTGCGGGATCATCACGAAACAGCGGATGCCCGCAGCGGCGGCATGAGCAGCGGTGGAGTTGGCCAGGTTGCCTGTGCTGGCACAGCCGACGGTGTCGAACCCGAACTCGACGGCTTTGGTGATCGCGACGCTGACGACGCGCTCCTTGTAGCTGTAGGTCGGGTAGTTGCACGAGTCGTCCTTGATGTAGAGCTGTGAGCAGCCCAGCTCGGCGGCGAGGCGATCGGCTTTTCGCAGGGGGGTCATGCCTGAATACAGGCCGACGGTGGGTTCGCCCTCACAGGGAAGCAGGTCCTTATAGCGCCAAAGGCTTTTGGGGCCCGCTTCGATGGAAGCGCGGGTGACCTTGCCTTTCATGGCTGTGTAGTCGTATTCGACCTCATAGGGGCCGAAACACTGTTCGCAGACATGCTCGGCGATCACCGGTACTCGGTGGCCACATTCCTTACACTTGAGTCCGAGGACGTAGCTCATGGGGAAATCCGTTGTCAAAGGTCCGCTGTTGATTGGCAGCCGTCATGTGTCCTTCGCCGTATTGAGGGAGAGAGGAAGGATTCGTTTCTGGCGATATCTTTGTCTCCATCCAGACCACCGGCGAGTGGCCATGACAAGCAACCAATCAACAAAAAAAGCCTCTTCACAAAGAAGAGGCTGCTGTGGTTTCGATCAGTCGGCTCTTCTTATCTTTCTCGAAAGGCAACGCCTTCGAGTGGGACTTAGCACCGAAACGCGGGGCGACCGATTTCCGGAGAAAATCAGATTCGCCTGTCTCGCAGGTTGCTGTGGTGTCATCGGGCCCAACCCTCGACCACTCTTGATAAGAAACCTATTCAATTTTGATCGTGATTGTAGGAGCTGACAGGGGACTGTCAAGGTGCGGAATGTATCGCTTGGTCGGTGCTCCGGGTCCCCGGCGTGTCCCGGCGCTGGCTGGGTACTCATCCGGTCGCCGATGTCCTATCATGTGGGCTCCAGATCTGTCGGAGGAGGGGAGAAGGGAGGCTTGGGGTGCATATCCCGCTTTGCGTCGCGCTCATTATTAGCCTGATTACTTGCCTGGTGAACAATCCGGTTGTTCTGATCGCATTGATCCTGCTGATATGGCTGATCCGAAAAGCCATCAACACGCCGCCCGATCCCCGTAATGATCTGTGAGGCCGCAGGTTGGAATCGCTTACTACCCGATATTCATCGCTGACCGGCGGAGATCTTATCCGGGGATGCGAATCTGCGTCTGCTCGCGGGCTTGCTCGGCGAGTTCGATTTCATCGGGGGCACCGGGTTGGCTGCGGAGGGTGCCGACGTAGATGGCCCAGCCGTGGCGGCCGGCTGTGATGAGATTGGTGTGGGTGGTGTACAGCCCGCCCTCAGCCACGAACCGGATGCCGGGCAGATCGGGATCATCCTGGCGGGACAGGAGGGTGGCTTCTCCCTGGTCGTTGCGCATGGCATCGAGGAAGCCGTCCAGCACCCAGTTCATCGGAACCGGCAGCACATCCGCAATTCCTGGCATGACAAAATAGATAATGCCGTAAGCTGTTTTGCCAGAGGGGCTTAGCCAGACCTGATGCGTGTGCTTTTCGCTTTGTTTCAGCGGCTCGCAGGACCAGCCGATCGGTGGCCGGGCGACGGCATTCACCGGCTCGACAAACCGCGGCGCTTCCAGCGTCGGAATCGCGTCTGGGGTCAGGCGGCGTTCCTGCGCCGCCTCTACCCGCTGACGATCGTTCCGACAGCCAGCGAAACAAACCATCGCCAGGGCCAAACAGCCAATCAAGGGGAAAAATCGGGTGTGCCAACGCATGAACGGCCCGTTGAGCTGAAGGTTCACTGTCCAATAACCAGTCCGCTGGAATAGCCCTTATATCATCACCCATCGCAATTCGGAGAGGTCCACTTTAGAGGATGGGTGGGGAATCAGTGCCCGTTCATCATCCCCATGGCTTGGCTGTACACCTCCAGGCAGCGGCGCGCGGAGTCCGTCCAGCTCATGCGGCGGATCTCAAACGTACCGTGTTGGCGGAGGGTGCTGGCTAGCGGCGGATGCTTCAGCACGGCTACGATCTT
>CAZSJB010000505.1:0-2417 GCA_964606625.1 uncultured Tepidisphaeraceae bacterium
CGCGCCTGCATCTTCTGGTGGTTGGCCCGGAATCGGCTGCGCTGCAATCGACCGATCGCGTCGTTGCGTCCGGACCGCAGCGAGATACGCGTCCTTTCTATCAAGCTGCCGATTTTTTCGTACTTCCCACGCGCCATGACCCCTGCAGCCTGGTTGTCCTCGAAGCGCTGGCGATGGGCCTGCCGGTCATCAGCACGCGCTATAACGGCGCCACCGAGATCATGACCGCCTCGCATGGCTTTGTGATGGACACCCCTGATGACATCGCCGTCCTGGTGGGTGCGATGCGCGCACTTCTCAACCCCACCACCCGCACTGCCATGTCACAAGCTGCCTTGGCACTGCGTCCCCAATTGTCGCAGGAACATCATCTGGACACGCTGGAAGCGATTTATCGCCATGCAGCGAACCTCTAAAGATGTGAATAAGCGTCTCAGCGCTTGATCGTCCATTCAACGCCATTGCCGATGGCAACTTCGGCACTGCTTGCATCCTGGCGGCTACGGACATGATCGATAAACGCCGACAGTTCGTCCCGATGCGTCGTAACGTTGTCGGTCAGAATGCAGCCGCCACGGCGCACCTTGGGCCATAACAGATCGAAATACATCTGCGTCGACTGCTTGTCGGCATCAATAAAGGCGATGTCGATCTTGCCCGAAATGACGGGAATCACACCCCGAGCATCCCCCAAGTGCGACGCGATGCATTCGCCCAGTCCGGCGCGGGCGAACGTCTGCTTGGCAGATTCATACTTCCGCGGATCAATATCGATCGTGTGCAGCCGACCGCCAGTGCGTGCCAATGCCGCTCCCCAGAACAACCCGCTGAAACCGTAACTGGTTCCCACTTCCACGATCAACTGGGCATTCATCGACAATGCGATGTGGTGCAACAGCTCCCCTTCAGCACGCGGAATTTGCCAGTGGTCGGTTCGCTCTTCCCGAAGCGCATCAACCTCCGCAATCACCGCCAGAATGGTTGGGTCATTTATCATGATTCTCCTCGGATGGATAACCGACAATGGCAATCTTGTAGCGATCCGCCAGCTCGATCACTTTCTGTTTCTGCAGCATGATGGTCTTTCCCGGATCGAGCACCATGCAGGAGGCTCGCGCAGCTCGCAGTTTCTCGATGGTAGTTTCGCCAACAGTCGGCACGTCCATCCGCATGTCCTGGGTCGCGTTGGCTACCTTGATCAGTATCCATCCGCCAGAACGGCAGAGTTTGCCCGCCCGCTCGATCATGGCGTTGGTGCCTTCCAGCGCCTCGACCGCAATGACATCTTTATCGAGGATGGCAATCGCCTGGCCGATATCCATGCGGCTAATCGTCTGGCAGATCTCCCAGCCGGCGTGGATGTCCTGCCATTGCTTTTCCGTTGGCTGGGTACGCGTCATTACGCCGGGAGTGGGAAGCTGATCTTTGCAGTACGTCGTCGAATCAATCAAGGTGATACCCTCGCTGGCCAGTTCGTCAGCGATCGCCTGAAGCATCGCCTGCGGTCGTTTGTCATATCTCAGCCGGCAGAACCACAGCCGCAGCGTCCGTCGGTCAGGAATATACTGCAGGTATCGCCAGCGCGTGTACATCTGCTCTTTAGCAACTCGACCCACCATGATGGCTTCGTTGACCCCCATCCGCTTGAGTTCGCGGATCCATTGCCCTATGCGGAGGGTCCCCACCCATCGAAAACTGTCGACCTCTTTCCAGAGGTCCGGCGCAGCCGATCCCTGCAAGGCCACGCACGCCACCCGCCGCCCCGCTGCCCGGGCGCCGCGTGCAACTACAAACGGAAACAATCCTTCACCGGCAATCAGTCCCAACGGTCGTGGCATCATCAACACACTTCGTCACCTGGCGCACATCGCCCAGCCCTATCGAATCTGCGGCCCTCTGATCGCCGGGCCCGCAACTCCCCAGATCAGGCGATTGTCGCCCGCCCCACCATCCATCCGGTCTAACCCGCCGCCGCTGATCAGCGTATCATCGCCGTCGTTGCCGCGCAGCAGATCATTGCCCGGACCGCCCCAGAGCTGATCGTGGCCCGAGCCGCCTATCAGCGTATCGTTGCCCACGCCGCCGCTGAACAGCATACTGCGATTCCCGGCAATCATATAGTCATTGCCCCGGCCACCCCAAACCTGTTCTACATACTCTCCTGGGCGCAGCGACCGACCTTCATGCCACACCAGCAGCCGCGTGGCAAAATCTGCGAAGATATTGTGGTTGATCAGGCGCATGTCAATGATGTCATCACCTTCGCCGGGCATTTCCGAAATGATGTCCACCTCAGGCGACATGGTCTCACGGAAAACATATCGATCATTGCCCGGGCCACCAATCAGTCGGTCGTCCCCTTCATGCCCTTCGATCACATCATCCCCTGCCCCGCCCAATAAACGGTTGTCATGAAT
>CAZSJB010000506.1:0-2387 GCA_964606625.1 uncultured Tepidisphaeraceae bacterium
GTGTGCGCTGGTTGAACATGATGCCGAAGACGCGGTCTGACTTCTCAGCCACCGTGTTCATTTCGCGAACCTGTTTCGTATAAACGCCCGCGGGCTTCTCCACCAGCGTGTGAAGGCCCGACTGGAGCGCCTTGATCGCTAGCGGGGGGTGATCGTAGTGAGGGGTGGCGATGATCACACCGTCGACTGCCTTGCTGGCATACAGGGCGTCGGCGCTTTCAAAATACTGAACACTCTCACCCAGCGTCTGCCGGGCCTTGTTCAGCCGTTCCGGATTGTGATCGCAGACAGCGCTCAACACCGCGTCGGGAACGTCACCTTTTTGCAGATAGCTGGCGTGGGCTGAGCCCATGCCGCCATATCCAATGATTCCGATACGTACCTTGCCATTTGCGTCGGCCATGGCACCTCCAATAAAGAAAAAAGAGTTACCCGCCGGCACACGACCGGCTGGGCCGAGGGCGATTGTATCCGAGTTGCTGCGTGACTCCAAAGCGCGGTCGAATCGAGTCCTTCATCCGGTCCCTTGATGCCGGAGAAATGAGCAGGCGAAGCAGGCAGTGTTGGTGGACAGGACCACAGGACCAATGGGATGCAGATACAGCAGTAAGCTCTTGCAATAATAGAATTGCCCTGTATACTTCGTGTCGTTGCGGCATGGTGCCGCGATGACAAGATGACATCGAGAGAGGCGTCGAGGGATCTGGCCCGATGACACGCCCGGCAACCTGGTGCAGTCCGCCAAGGTGCTAAAGCCAGCCCGGCAGGTCCGGGATCGATGTGGCTCACGCTGTGGAGTGTGGAGCAACCAACGGCGTGCGGCCCCTCCATCAGCGAGGGGTTTTGTGTTTCCCTTCTTACGATCCTCACCCTGCACGAGCGTCTCCCGATGTCCTTTAGCGGACGGAAGGAGGTCTTAGTATGTTTCCTTCAGGCAGATGGGTGTGCGTGTGGCAGCAGGGACAGATCAGCGACGTTGAGCGGGATCTCGAACTGACATTCGAGAATCATCAGATCATCGGCGGGGGGTGCGATGGGGACGGAACCTTCACATACCGGGGAAGCTACACGCGGGAGGGCAAGGTTTGCCTCTACAAGCACTATGAGACCGGCCACGTCGCGGGCCTGACGTTCGTCTACGACGGCCGCTACGACGGCGAGGGCGTGATCTACGGAGTGTGGTGGCAGGAGGACTGTCCCGATAACTGCGGCCCGTTCGAAATGCGACGATATGATCGTGGCGATGCGGCGTCTGTGCGTATCACGCGCCGCCTCGACATACCTCAACCACCGGCAAGCGAAGCGCTCAAGTCATTGATTGACTGGAAGATCCTCCTGGGGACACAGAGGCGGCCGGCAGCTGCCACGCGCGAGTCATAAGTGGTGGCCGCCACGGCGCATCGTTGCGCAAATCTGTGCGCAGCACATCCACGAGAGGTGCCGGAGAAGAAAGGAGCACGGGGATGCATTTCTGGCGCAAGCAGAGAAGGGGTCATGACCAGGTGACGCAAACCAATGCGGATGTCGGGCTGGAATGCGTGCGATGGCATTACCGGAGGGCCCAGGTAGATGAGGAGTGGTCCGTCTGGGACGACCGCGGCTACACGTGGTGGGGCCGTCGGCTTGCTCAGCGGATCTGGAGCGAACCACCAGTGGAGTTTGAAGGAGAGAAACCGTGGCTGCTCCGGGCGGAGGTGGATCTTGTGCGGAACGTCAAAGCAGAGCCGTCCAAAGTGCTGGCAGTGCTGGCTGCAACCAACGCGATTGGACTGATGGGAAGCTTGGTTTTCTACCCGGAGCAACGAAAGATCAAGCTGGCTTGTTCGTTCGGTGTGACGGCGGACATTGCTCCCGTCACCGGAGAGGCGTTCTCGTGGGCGGCTGCGATCCAGGTCGCGCTGGCCGAGTGTGAACTCGGCGAGAGGCTGCCGATGCTCGTTGAGGGTGAGCTGGATGTCACTTCCGGCAGGAGTTCCGGCTTACGTCCGGTACCAGACAACATGCTGGATCTGCTGCCGACCGTAAAGGCAATGTCTCTTGCCGCACAGATGCCGGTTGCAGAGCTGTTCGAGCGGTTCAAAGGGCTGCCGGACGGCCCGTCTGTCCTGACCACCTGCGATGAACGGCAGTTGACGGCAGAGTTTCTCTATGAGGGCTACACGGGACTGATGCAGGACATCTTTGGTCCTGAGGGCAAGCCCCACACCGCTCTTTTTCGGATAAACGCTGGCGACGAGCATCCGCTGCTTGGCGCGGGATTGTACTTGCGTCTTGTTCTGCCCGTTTGCCAGCCGAGTGAGCTGGCGGCACATGTTGCCAATCAGATGAACATCTATGAGCGAATCACACCGGCCCCTCTGGATGGCGTGGGCGCATGGTGTCTCGAC
>CAZSJB010000507.1:0-2358 GCA_964606625.1 uncultured Tepidisphaeraceae bacterium
GATCCAGAACGAACTCTACGAAGCCGCCGACATCGACGGCGCCAATGCCTGGCAGAAGCTGTTTTACATCACGCTGCCGCGATTGAAGTACCTGATCACCATCCAGTTCATCGCCGCGGTAATCGGGGCCTTCAAGGGGGGCACCGACTACATCCTGGCTCTGACCGGCGGCGGTCCCGGGGAGGCCACCCACATCCTGGGGCTGGAGATCTTCACAAGAACGTTCATGGAGCTGCAGTTTGGCGCCGGGGCGGCGATGGCCTGGCTGCTGGGAGGACTGCTGATCGCGTTTACAGCCTGGCAGCTGAAGATGCTCTCGGGCGCTGAGTTCAAGTCCGCCACCCGCACGTAAGGAACGATTGACCATGGCCCTGATCGGTACGGTTGAAGCAAAAAGCTGGCGCGGCCGAGCCTTCTATGCCGCCATCATCCTGGCCCTGTGCCTGGGCGGGGTGACGATCCTGTATCCGTTTTTGATCATGCTCTCCGGCTCGGTGCGCAGCGAACTGGATGAGTCGGAACTGAACCTGGTGCCCGGGTACTGGATCAGCACCCGCACGCTGTACCATAAATTTCTGGAGACCAAGTACAACCAGGACATCGACGCCCTGAATCGAGCCCACCTCAGCACCTGTTACAGCTTCCGCGACGCTGCCGCCGTGGAAGGCGATGTCGCCCAGGTAGCCGCCACCTTCCGACAGTTCCTCGCTGAAAATGACCTGCCCGTGCATTGGCGCATCCTGGGGGGCATCAGCGGGGTGCGCACCGTTCCCGAGCCGCTGCGCCAGCTGCGCAAGCGTCTGCGCCAGCAGTTCAACGGCGACCTGGCGGCCCTGGGTAAAACCCTGGGCACGATGCCCGCCAGCTGGAACACGATCGTGCTACCCCCGCCGCGCTGGACCACCCGCCGCTACGACTACGTCGATGACGCGATCCACCAGGCCTACTTTGCGATGCTGGAACAAGCCGACCCTGCCCAGGTGCAGTATGTCTCGCTGACGGGGCTGTTTCTGGAGTCGATGATCTATCCTGCCTACGGTCGCCTCAGCACTGCCGCCTACAATGCTGCCCACGTTCAGCCGCTGGGGCAGTGGCGTGACTTCCAGCTGCCGCCCACCGTTCCAACGGACGATCCGCTGCTTCGCCGCGAGTGGGAAGAGTTCGTGCGACAGGAGCTCAATCCCAGCTTCATCCTGTTTACCGGGGATCCAAAGGACTATAGAGCGTTTTTGCAGCAGGCCTACGGCAATGACCTCAACCAGCTTAACCAAGTCTGGCAAAGCGACTACCAGCACTTTGAGCAGATTTCCCTGCCCACAGGGGAGTGGCTCAGTGGACGCAAGCGGCAGGACTACGAGCAGTTCCTCTCTCACCAGCCGATCGAGCAGCTTCGTCTGACTAGTCCGGAATACACCTGGCACGCCTGGCAGCAGAAACAGGGGCATGTCCCCACTCCCATGCCCATCGCGGCGATGGAGTATGACTATGTGCTGTCCAACACGGCGTCATTACGCTGGACCTATACGATCCGCAACTACGTCAATGTGTTCGATGAGCTGATCCTCGAAGGCCGGGCGATGCTCAACACGGTGATCTTCTGCGCGCTGGCGATCGTGGGGGCACTGCTGATCAACCCGCTGGCCGCCTACGCGATGAGCCGCTTCCGGCTGCCCGGTACCTACAAGCTGCTGCTGTTTTTGATGGCGACGATGGCCTTCCCGCCGATGGTGACGCTGATCCCTCAGTTCATCCTGCTCCGCGAAGCCGGACTGTTGAACACGTTCATCGCCCTGGTCCTGCCGCTATTGGCCAACGGGTACCTGATCTTTCTGCTCAAGGGCTTTTTTGACTCCCTGCCGGTTGAACTGTACGAAGCCGCCTCGCTGGACGGCGCCAGCGAGTTGCGCATGTTCTTCCAGATTGCCATGTCCCTGTCACGGCCGATCCTGGCCGTGATCGCTCTGATGACCTTCAACGCCGCCTACACGGCGTTCCTGTATCCGTTATTGGTCGCGCCCGATCCGGACATGTGGCTGATCAGCGTCTGGCTGTACCAGTACCAGCAAAAGTCCTCCTCAGCCGGCGTCTTCGCCAGCGTCGTCATTACCAGCCTGCCCACGCTGGCCATCTTCCTGTTCACCCAGCGCACCATCCTCCGCGGCATCGTCGTGCCGACGGAAAAGTAGCAGGCTGCCGGCGATTATGCCCCCAAGCCTGAACTGTGTTCTGGGGGCCAGAGTGATTGCATAGGCAGCCTGACCACCGCCCAGTACGTCTGGTCCCCGGTCTATGTCGATTGCCTAATCCTCCGCGACCGCGACGCCAACGCCAACCCAGCCGACGGCTTGGAGCAGCGTC
>CAZSJB010000508.1:0-2335 GCA_964606625.1 uncultured Tepidisphaeraceae bacterium
CGGCCGCGGTGCGCGTTCGGCGATGATCGCGCACACGTCTTCCGCAAAATGCCAGGCACCTGAGGCCATGGTGTCCGGAAGTACGACACACAGGAACTGGTCATCAAACCAACCCACTTCGTCAGTCGCGCGGGCCCGGGTGAGAATGGTGCGCGCCAGACGAATGGTCGACAGCGCATGCTGACGTCCCTGGCGGACGCGGAACAACACCAGGGAGAACTCACGGCCATTTCGGTCCGACCGGGCGGTTTCCCGCTGAATAACGCCGTTCATATAGTCAGCCGACGCGAGGTGGCGCACGCTTCGAGCACCGGTCCGGACCTTCACCTTCTTTGTGAGCTGTTGTACACGGCTCTGCGCGTCGGCAGTTCGAATAGCCATTGTTACCAAACCTCCTTAAGCCCTTCCGTGGTCTTGGCTGTCGTTTACAGCAGGCAGCGGTCTCTCTTGCTCACCCACACCACTGCGTGCCCTGCGCCAATCCCATTTCCCGTCTCGGAAGTTGCTCTGGACTTTTGCAATCCAACTGATTGATGCCCTGGAACCGATGCACTTCAGCACACCGGCTGGGGGACGATTTACTTCTTGTTACACTGAATCCCGCTGATCCACAGGCTGCCACATCGCTGAACCTCCAGTGTTCATCAGCCGAGATGCTTGCTGATCGCAACCGCATCGGGGCACGAGTTATCCTCCACCGCCTGCGACCACGGGGAGTGCGATCCGCAAAGTCGATGCCAACCGGCATGGACTGTTTTCCCGCTTTTGCGGCCGGCGCGAATCGGTCTTTGTTCACGCCGAAATGCGCAGCCATTAAGCAAAGCGAGCGCGACTGCGCACAAGGCCAGCCTTGCTCAGCAGCCTCTCCAACCTTGACACGGCCTTTATAGAGAGGGTTTGTGAAAAACCCGTGAGGACCGGTCTGTTCGGTCGCGAACCGGGGTTGGCTCTGACAGGTTGGCCGAGTCATGTCGCACCTCCGCTGGCTGTAGCGCGTATCGGCGCAATCAACGGTTCACGGCGGGCGATGCGCAGCGGATTTTCCACGCAAAGCCTGCGTGCAATCGCATGCCCAAAGCGCTCGGTGATCCGTTCGATCGCCGCGGTCATCCGGGGCGGCCGGCGGTCGGCACAATGGGCATCACCGGCGACCAGCGACACAATGCCCGATTCAATCCACTGCCACGCGGTCATCTCAGCCTCGGGGCCATAATCACCGCACAGGCTGGCGGCGTTGACCTGAATGGCAGCCCCCTCCTCGATCCAGCGATCCACGATTTCCTGCCGCCGCGGAATCTCCGCATGGCGTTCCGGATGGGCGATAATCGTCGTGATCCCGCGGAAGAACAGGGCCCGAATCAAGGGGAACGGATCGATAAACGTGCCCCGCGGCAGTTCCAGCAGCAGGTGATCGCTGCCATCGGGCAGGCAGAGCACCTCGTCCGCCTGAAGCATGCGCGGCAGGCGTTCGTCGAGGCGAACTTCGGCTCCGGCGAGCACCTCCAGCGGAATCTGCTCCTGTTCAAGATGCTTGTTCAGGGCTTCGACCGCACGACGGATCTGGATCGATGAGTTGGTCCCTTCGTATCGTCCAAGCTGGTGCGGCGTAGCAATGACTTGGGTGATGCCATCATCCACCAGGGCATGGCACAATTTCAGCGCTGCTTCGAGGGTCGGCGGACCATCATCGACGCCGGGCAGGCAATGGGCATGCACGTCAACAGCGGCAGGCACGTCAAACGCGCGCAGCCGCTGAATCTGGTTCGGATGAAGTTGTGCAGTACTGCGACTGACCATCCGTGACACTCGTTCCCTTAACCACTTCTCCCGGCGGCGCGCTGGCGACGCACCGCGGTAATGCTGAGTTCGCTATTTGTCCGTACGCCACCCGTTCGCCACAGGTGGCCGATCCGGCATCACTCAACAATGTCCATCTCTGACGATGACCGAAGCATCCGTCGCGGCGCCGTCATCCGGGCGGGGCCCTGCGTAATCGTCACCGCATTGGCTGCATGGCCGTAGTAACCATACCCACTGTAGAAACCGCTCTTGCTCTTGCCGCGTGGCACGTCATTGACGATGCAGCCGAGCAAGCGTGCCCCGACGCTCATCAGCGCGTCGCGAGCGTATTCCGTATGTTTGCGCGTTGTCTTCTCTGCCCGCAGAACCATGCATGTCACATCACACAGGGCGCCCAGGATCCGCGCGTCGGTCACAGCGTTGACCGGCGGCGAGTCAATGACGATGTGGTCATAGCGGGTTGCCAGCTCATCCACCATGTCACTGAACGCCTGGGAATTGAGGATCTCCGAGGGGTTCAGCGGAATCGGCCCAC
>CAZSJB010000509.1:0-2334 GCA_964606625.1 uncultured Tepidisphaeraceae bacterium
AGACCCGCAAGATGTTTGCCAAGAGCCATACGCACATTCTCTATTTCACGAAGGAAAAACCGACGCCTGGCCTTACCAACATCACCTTTAACGCCGATGCCATTCGCGTGGCCAGCGCCCGCCAGACAACCTACGGCGATAAGCGCGCCAATCCCAAGGGTAAGGTGCCGGACGATACCTGGTATCTGCGTCCCCAGGAGGCCAATGCGGCCGATCCGAAGATGTTCTCCCCGGAGTGCGATACCTGGAACGTTTCGCGCGTGTGCGGCACGTTCAAGGAACGCGAAGGTTGGCACGGCTGCCAGATGCCGATCGCCATCCTGGATCGGATCATCAAGGCCTCAAGCAATCCGGGCGATATCGTGCTGGATCCGTTCAACGGCAGTGGCACGACGGTGGTCAGCGCCGCTTTGCTGGACCGGCAGTACGTCGGGATTGACCAGTCGGCGGAGTATGTTGAGTTTGCCCGTAAGCGCCTGGCCCACGCCTTGGAAGCCAAGGAAAAGGGCGCCAACAGCCCCGCAGTCCTTTTCGATGACTCACGCGAGTCGAAGGTCAAGACCGCGACCGATGCTTTCGGTCGCCCGCGTGTGAGCAGAGGATCGCGTCCTCGGGCTGCCAAGACCGCGTGATCGCGGGGCCACAGCCAGTGCAATCCATCGCAGATTGCGCACAACATCCCTTCAGACGCGGGGTAATGTGGGAGGATGACCATTTCTCCGACCCAGCCCGATGCGATGCACGTGCCGGTGATTCAGGAATCACCACAGCGCCAGCCTTGGCGGATCGGCTGGTGGCGTGCGCTGCAATGGGTGGCGGTGATCTGGATCGGCGTGCTGGCGCTGATCGTCGGGTTGGAACTGCGGATGTGGTCCTTTGCCGCGACTCAGCCGGTGAGGTTCCGCTCGGATATCGATAATGCGCTGCGGCAGGGTGGGGCAGTCTACTACGACGCCCTGGAAGCACATCAAGGGGAAGGGCCGCCCTCACTGAAGGAGATCCTCAAAGCCTACATCGCCCGCTACGACAAAGTGGTGGTGAACGGAGAGGTCATTCCAACGCGGGGGTTTCTGCGGCTGGACTATCCGCCGGCACGGTTGCTGGTGATGACGCTGTGGTCGCGCACCGTGCTGCAAGACCAGCATCGACAGTGGACTGATGAAGATCTCCTGCCGCTGTTGCGATTCAACGCAGCCGTTGAGTTCCTGGCGGCGATAGCCGTGTTCATGCTGGTGCGCCACTGGCGAATGCTTTCGCGCGGATCGGTGGCTTGGAATGCGCTGTGGCTACCGTTGATCGGGGGGCTGCTCTTTTGGTTCAACCTGGCTGTGATCATGAACGGCCACATGTGGCCGCAGTGGGATATCTGGTTGCTGCCATGGTTTCTGTGGGCATGCTATTTCGGATCGCGCAATTGGTGGCTGGCTGCGGGTGTCACGATTGGCCTGGGGTGCATGTTCAAGGGGCAGTTGCTGCTGGGGTCGCCGGTGCTTCTGCTGTGGCCTCTGTTCCTGGGGCGGTGGCGTGCGGTGATCAAGGCAGTGGTGGGTGTGGTGGGCGGCGTGGCACTGGCGACGTCACCCTGGCTGCTGGGGCAATCGCCGCATGGTGTGTGGCTGACGACGATCATCCTGGCGGCGGCAAGCTGCGCGCTGATGGCGCGATTGCGGTGGCAATGGCGGGCGCCGGTGATGGTGGATGGGGTCCTGCTGACGCCTTCGTTGCGGCACCAGGGGATATGGACGGGCGTGGTAGTCGTGTGCGCGGCATTGCTGATCCTGTGGCCATGGTTAAGCGGATACCGCGGCGCACCGCTGGTCAGTGGGATCCTGATGGCAGCGATCGCGATGTTTCCGCTGATTTATCCGCGATCGCTGTCATGGACGACATGGGGTTTGGCACTGGTGGGGATGGGACTGTGGACGGGAGCCTTGCTGTTTAAGGGCAGTTTTGCGTGGCTGCAGGCGGGATTTCTGCTGGGTACGGATCATCACCAGAACCTGGCATCCGGCGCGGTCTACAACCTGGGGGCGATCCTTCAGCGCACCTATGGCTGGGCGCTGAAGGAAGAGGTGCAGTGGTCCGGCCAGTCGATGCAGACAACATTGCGGTGGATCTATGGAGCGCTCACGCTGCTGATCGGGATCGCCGCTGCCATGCAGGCGCATCGAAAGAGCCCACGCCTCCTGGTGGCGGTGGTGGCACAATGGGTAGTGATGTACGCTGTCCTTGGGCAGATGCACGAGCGATACCTCATGTACGGTGCGGCATTCGCAGCTACCCTGGTGGCGGTAAGCTTCGGGATGACGCTGATGCACCTGCTGCTGACTGCCA
>CAZSJB010000510.1:0-2315 GCA_964606625.1 uncultured Tepidisphaeraceae bacterium
TATCCTGCCGGAAGCTTACCGGTTGGCGGACACGGAGGTCGGTTCCTCGGGAAGCTGGAGGACCATGCCCAGCTTGAGCTTTGCGGGATCCGAGCCAATCGTCTGCCGATTGAGCTGATAGATTTCCTGCCAACGGCTGCCATCGCCATAGAGCTTCTGGGCGATGCGGTGCAGGCTGTCGTTCTTCTGCACGCGGTACTGGCGGGCGCCCAAGGCCGAATCAGAGGAATTCCGCCCCCCCTGCGACCGGACGGGCGAGGCCCCTTCCGACCGGGCCGGCAGGCGAAGCTCCTGGCCGATCCGCAAATTGTTGGGATTCACACCGGGGTTGGCTTGTTCGATCAGCTTGTAATAGCTGCCGTCGCCATAGACAGCCTGAGCGATCGTCCAGAAGTTATCGCCGGCTTTGACGGTGTAGGTCTGGGCGGCGCTGAGGGAAGGTGTGGACGTTTCAATGGAACGGGCCGGCGTGGCAACTGGAGCCTGGACCGGAGCAACCGGCTGCTCCACAGCCGGGCGCTGTGCCGGCTGACGCGTCTCCTGCGGCTGTTCCACGGCGATCAGGCGACCGTGGGTCAGCATCGCGTCCCAGTCAAACTGCTCGGTGGTGTTGATCGCAGCCACCGGCGTTTCCGTCACCACGGGAGCACTTTCAGGAGTGGTTGTCTCGATGCGCGGGGTTTCGGTCGTGACCGGGGTAATCTCATCCAGGAAGGAGGAATCGCTGTCGGTGGACGCTTGGGATTCAGCGGCGATGGGATCGAGCGTGTCGAGTGTCACCAGGTCCGGCTCACTGCCCCCGGGAACGACCAGCACATAAACCACCAGGACCGCCAGTAATATGGCGCCAATCGTCAAGCCGAATCGCACGTCCTTGCGCATCGTTGGGACTCCTTCCCAAACCTGTGGTTAAAGTTGCCCTATTTGTTCCTGGCGGCCAACTCTGAATACATTCCAAAGTGACCTGAAACACTGTCGTCGCGGTCCCTTCCAGGAGCGGTCCCAATCAACCGCTAACCCGCTGAAGTTGCCCGACCTGCGACTGCCGTGCCCCCGTCTCATCCACTGGTTTGCCGACCAGGAGAATCGGCGCCGCAATGGTGATGGAGGAGTAGGTACCACAGATAATGCCAACCATCAGCGTAAAAGTAAAGCCGTGGATGCCGCTTCCGCCAAAAAGGTACATGACCAATACGGTAATCAGCGTCGTGAGGCTGGTCAGGATGGTTCGCGACAGCGTCTGATTGATCGAATCGTTGATGGTCTGTCGTGATACGTGACCATACTTGCCGCGGTTCTCGCGGATTCGGTCGAAAATCACGACCGTATCGTTCACCGAGTAACCCAGCACGGTCAGAATCGCCGCGACCTGGGTCAGGTTCATGCGGAACGGTTCGATCAGCAGCGCCGTGCCAACCACTGTATCCGCCAACAGATGCGCAAATCCAAGCGCAGCCAGTACAAAGAATAGGTCATGCACCAGAGTCGCAACCGTGGCTGAACCGAACTTGAAATTGCCGAACCGGATCCAGACGTACGCCATGATCGCCAGCGTTGCCAGCACCATCGCCAGGATAGCGTCGCGCTGGGCTTCCTGAGCCACAGCCGGATGCGAACTGCTTACCCGCTGCAGATCGCTGGACCAGTCCATCGTGTCCACCACCAGCGACCACATCGGAGCCACCAGTTCAGCGCGCCATCGTTGCTCATTAACTGACCGCAGCAATTGCGGATCAGAGACCAGGATCACGGCTGTACCCGTCACAGGATCCACATCCACATCAAAGCTGCGGTAAGTGCGGCTGGCAGCCGGGGTGGTCGGCAGCAGACGGAACTGGTTGATGCGCTGCTTGATCTCCTCAGCACTCAGTTGCGGCTCGAGATTGCGCAGCACGATCGCAACGCCGCCGATATGCGCCGCCTGGTTCTCCGGAACAAATCCGCCAATCTCCGCATTGTCCCTTTCGATCGGAACCACCACCCCCGCAGCCATGGCGTCTTCCAGATCCAGTCCCGCGCCCTCGAAATGCACGCGCGGCGTGATCGTGAGCAATCCGCTCATAGCGCGTTCGACTGCGGCGCGGACTGCGGCGGCGTCTTCGTTGGCTGTGACGACTTCATAGGTCCGTCCGTCGTTCTCCACCGCAACGACACTGGGGCTGGGCAGGGCCGTCGGATCAGCCTCGCTCGCTTCCTGGATGATGCGACGCACATCCGCCTGGGTCATGCGCGCAGCCGCCTCGTCGTCCAGATCGAACGTGACGCTCGTGCCCGAGGCGAACTCGATGTCCAGCAATTCATTGCGGGAGTACTTG
>CAZSJB010000511.1:0-2314 GCA_964606625.1 uncultured Tepidisphaeraceae bacterium
GCATGATCAGCGCCAACCTGGCGGTGGTGAACTTCCTGCCGATCCCGATCGTGGATGGCGGATTGTTCACGTTCCTGATCCTTGAGAAGATCCAGGGCAAGCCGCTGTCGCCCAAGGCGCAGTCGATCGCGCAAGTGGTGGGGCTGGCACTGCTGCTGGGGATCTTCCTGCTGGTGACGTACCAGGATATCTCCCGGCTGTTCCAGATTTAGTGGAAGATATGAGATAAGAGGACCTGTGGCGCGGGCGTTTTGCTCGCGCCTTTTCTATTTCCTGGGTGAAGTTCACTTTCCGCCGTTTTAATCTTCAGGCGGGTGGAAATCGCTTTGCATCTTCGATTGTCCGCGCGCGGTCCTGCCTCCGCGTCCGTGACCCTTTCTCCCTTTGCATCAGGGCCGTATACTCCTCGGCATGCCTCCGAGTTTTGTCCGTCAGTCCGTGCGCGCGATGAGCGGGTATGTTCCCGGTGAACAGCCGGCGATTGGCCAGCGCGTCATCAAGCTCAATACCAACGAAAATCCGTATCCGCCCAGCCCGCGGGTCATGGCCGCGATTCGGGAAATCCAGCCCGAAGCTCTGCGACGCTATCCCAATCCCACAGCCGATGCCTTTCGCGATGCGGCTGCCAGGCTGTGGGGCGTCAGCCGGGAAATGATCCTCGCCGGGAACGGCAGCGACGACATCCTCACCATCACGACGCGCACCTTCGTGCCCCCCGGAGGCCTGCTCGCCTATCCGGAGCCCACCTACTCGCTCTATCCGGTTCTTGCGCAGATCGAGGATGCGAAATCGGTCACCGTGCCGTGGGAGGCGGGGTATCAGCTTCCGATCGATGCCCTGGTGGCGACGAAGGCCAACGCGATTTACCTGGCCAATCCCAACGCGCCCACCGGCACGTTTGTTTCGCCTGAAAAGGTGGCGGAACTGGCTCGGCGGTTTGATGGGCTGGTGCTGGTGGATGAGGCCTATGCCGATTTTGCCGATGAGAATTGCGTGGCGTTGGTGAAAGCACATGAAAACATCGTGGTGTCGCGGACACTTAGCAAAGCCTATTCGCTGGCTGGGCTGCGATTCGGGTATGCGATTGGGCAGGCGGCGGTGATTGCCGAGATGATGAAGGTGAAGGACAGCTACAACTGCGACGCCATCAGCATCGTCGCCGCAACGGCTGCCCTTGAAGATCAGGAATATGCCCGGCAGACGTGGCAGAAGGTGCGCAGCGAGCGGCAACGGGTGACAGAAGCGCTAAAGGCGCTTGGCTGGGAGGTGCTGCCCAGCGCAACCAATTTTGTGCTGGCATCGCCGCCGAAGAAGAATGCCAAAAAGGTTTATACGGGCCTCAAGGAACAAGGCATCCTGGTGCGATATTTCGATCAGCCGGAGCTGAGCGACAAGGTGCGGATCACTATCGGTACGCCTGAAGAAAACAACGCGCTGCTGGACGGGATCAAGACGATCAGCGCGGACGAAAAGGCTGCATAGGTTTGTGGGTTATGGGTCATCAGTCACGTGTTACGCGCCGCCACGGGAGCGCTGGACACGAATCGCCAGAGCGAGCGCCCGTGGATTAGGGGGTGAGCGGCGAATGACCAATGACAAATGACCAATAACCCCAGGGAAAAGAATATGGCCAAAGCATCGAACAATCGGACGGCAAGCCTGTCGCGTGACACCAAGGAAACGCAGATCAAGGCGTCAATCCATCTAGATGGCACCGGCGAGGCCACCGTGAAGACGGGCGTGGGGTTTTTTGATCACATGCTGGACCTGCTGGCGCGGCACAGCCTGATCGACATCGACGTCACTGCCACGGGAGATCTACATGTCGATGCACATCACACCGTCGAGGATGTCGGCATTGTCCTGGGGCAGTTGATTGACAAGGCGGTGGGCGACAAGCGGGGTATCCACCGCTACGGCTGGGCAATCGTGCCGATGGACGAGAGCCTGGCGCAGGTTGCGGTCGATCTGTCCGGCCGGCCGGCGCTGGTGTTCAACGTGCAGTTCCAGGGTGAATCGATCGGCCAGTTTCCGGTGGAGCTGGTAGAGGAGTTTTTCAGGGGACTGGCCAACAACGCCCGGATGAACCTGCACATCACCGTGCCGTACGGGACAAACAACCACCACATTGCCGAAGCGATCTTCAAGGCAACTGCCAAGGCGCTGCGCCAGGCGGTCAGCCATGATCCGCGCAATCCCGGGATCCCCAGTACGAAGGGTTCGCTGAACGGGTGATCGCCTGAGCGGTGGCCGCGAAGGCGCAAGGGTCGCGAAGGATGCGCGACGAGGGGAAGCGCAAAGATCGCAGAGATCA
>CAZSJB010000512.1:0-2313 GCA_964606625.1 uncultured Tepidisphaeraceae bacterium
GTTGTGTTCCAGCGGACCCACTTCCGCAGGATACAGCAGCCCAAAGGCATCACGAGGAATCACATCCACCTTGCCTTGATCCGGCCGCCGCCATCCGACGCTCAGTCGCATTTCCCCCCCATAATCCGCCAGGTAGATCACCACATCGTGCTGGCCGCGCGTCAGCTTGACCTTGCCGCTGAACCGTGTATCCGCCGGCGCGCCACGGGCCTCGACAATCAACTCGCCATTGATGTACAGCGCACCACGATCATCAGCCGCCATCGCGAAGGTGTACTCCCCGTCCAGCGGCGCAAACAACCGTCCCGTGAACCGGTTGATGGTCTGCTGCTCGGTGGTGTTGGGGTTGTAGCCGATGAACGCCTGCTCGATCATCGTCCGCCCCAGGACCGGCTCTGAGCGCTCAAACGTCTCCTTCAACTGCCTGGGCTGATCACCCTTGCGATCCCAGCGGCGCGTCTCCATCAGCAATCCGCCAGTCGGTTTGAAGGGTTCCAGGTCGGGGGGCAGTTCAGGCGGCTGGGGATGACCGAAATAGATGAAATAATCACGTTGTCCCTTGTGCAGCCGCCAAGCCACCCCCACCCGGTCTCCCGGCCCCACCTGCAACACCTCAAACGGCACCAGCCGCCCATCGTGCGTCGCAACACGGATATCGCTGCCGTCTTTCCGATGATGCCCGGCTGTGTAAATCACCGCCTGCGCCAGTTCCACGCCACTTCCCCGATCGTCCCGCCAGTTTACTCGGATCGGCCGGCGGTAGGGCCAGGCCTGGTCCCACCAGACCGCCTCAGCCGGCCCGCTGCCCAGCAGCACCATCAGCAGGATGCTCCACAGCATCAGCGGCGTTGGAAAATGTCGAAATTTCATCCTCATCCCGGGTTTTGTCCGTCGCAATTGCCTGGCAATCAATACCTCTATCATTGCACGAACGTTGCCCGCAAACCAACATATACGCCCATTTGAGCCCCCCCGAGCAGATGCGGTATAACAAGGGCCGCTTTGGGGCAAAGCCTGCGTGAGGAGATGTCGTCTATGCCGATGGTCACCGTTCAGGTCTGGGATGCGACGGGTAACAAGCGACAGGAGGTGGAAATGCCCCTGGACATGCCCGTAAAGCGCATCCTGGCAGTTCTGCTCGAGAAAATGCGATTCCCCCTGACCGCTCCAGACGGTCAGCCGCTCAGCTACAAGTTCCACCACCGCGCCTCAGGCAAACAACTGCTGGATGACCAGTGCCTGGCGGATGTGGGCGTTAAAGATGGTGATGTGCTGCGTTTACAGCCGGAAATCACAGCGGGAAGCGAACAAAGCACGCGACGCTGAAACAGACGCGCCTTCGCCCCCCTTTCCGTTGCAGTTGCCTTTGGTCCCGGGAGCACCATGTCCTCTCCCCTGAAAATCAATCCGGATGCCGAGGATCGGTTCGAGCGGTTTCGGCTGATCTCCTGGTGGGATCAGCAGCGCCTGGCGTCCGCCAGGGTGCTGGTGATCGGAGCCGGCGCACTGGGAAACGAAATTATCAAGAATCTTGCACTGCTGGGCGTCGGCAATGTCGCCATCGCCGACATGGACCGGATCGAAAACTCGAATCTGTCACGATCGGTTCTTTACCGCGCCCAGGATGCCGGTGAGTTGAAAGCCACCGTCGCCGCCCGGGCAGCCGCGGCCATCTACCCCGACATCCGCGCCACCGCCATCAATGCCAATGTGGTGTATGACCTGGGCCTGGGCGTTTATCGGTGGGCGGATGTGGTCTTGGGCGGGCTGGACAACCGCGAAGCGCGTCTGGCGATCAATCGCGCGTGCTATAAGGTCAATCGCTCCTGGATCGACGGCGCCATCGAGGTGATCCAGGGACAGGCGCGGGTCTTCGCACCGCCCGGCGCATGCTACGAATGCACGATGAGCGAAACCGACTGGAAGCTGCTGCAGATGCGCCGCTCGTGCAACCTGCTGAGCAAATCGGAGATGCAGCTCGGCAAGACGCCGACGACGCCGACCATCAGCTCGATCATCGCCGGCATCCAGACGCAGGAAGCCCTCAAGCTCCTGCACGGCATACAGGCGATGGCCGGCCGCGGGCTGGTCTTCGCCGGCGAAGCCGCCGACTGCTATGCTGTCGAATACCAGCGGAAACCCGACTGCATGAGCCACGATCCGCTGGACGACGTGATCGCTCTGGAAGCCGGGGCCGATTCAATCACGCTCGGCGATCTGCTCGATCAGGCGCGCCGGCAGGCCGGCAGCGACGCGACACTCGAGCTGGCGCGGGAGGTGCTGTGGAAGTTTGCCTGCCCCAGTTGCGGACAG
>CAZSJB010000513.1:0-2309 GCA_964606625.1 uncultured Tepidisphaeraceae bacterium
TGCTCGCACGGCGGCGCTGGAGCTTCATAGGTGGCTGGAAGCCGGGTTGCTCGCCGGCGTCGATCGGCGGATCACGATCCAGCCGGGAGTGATGGTGCAGCCGGAGAAGATCGAGTTCGTGGTCAGGAATGAGCTGCAACTTGCCAAGGGGAAGAGTCACCGGGCGCGGGTGTCACGGATGTATCCCCAGGCGATGCATGCGGCTTTGGCCCCGTGGATTGCGAGTCATCGAGGTTCCGGCCGCCTCACAGATTAAAAGTCCGGGTGTCGTGACATGTCGATGCCGCTCTGAAACCCCTGATGTTTCCAGGGTTTCTCGATCTCGACTTGTGGCCGAATCCGTGGGCCTAACTGACCGGCCCGAATCCGTGGGCCTACGCCGTCTCCGCCCGGCTGCGCTTGTACCAGTAGCGCGTCAGGATGATCGAGAAGATGAGGGTCCAGCCCCCAACCAGACCGGGCGGGGGTGGACCTTGGATCAATGCAAGCGCCAGCCCGTTGAGCAACGTGCCGACCAAGAACATCGAGATTAGGAACAGTGCACCAATGTGAAGGACCGTCTTCATCGCAACCGCTTCCCGCTCCAGACCGAGGAGGCCACGCCGATCAGCTCAACGTCGTCTGCTTCGCTCAACTCAATCGTCTCGTAGCCCGGCTCGGTCGGGCGCAGCAGCACCCTGTCACCGACCTTTAGATGTTCCTTCATGCTCAAGTCATCCCCGACTCGCACCACCACAATGTCGCTATCGACCGGTTTGGCGGTGTCGATATCCGTCTCAAGAATCAGGTAGTCACCGTCACTGATGCCTCGGTTCAGGAGGGAGTCTCCGCTAACGATCACGGCCTGGGGTTTCGATAGTTGCGGCAGATTACGCGCAGGCAATGGAATCAATTCCCCGATAGTTGCAGCGTGGCGCAGACTGTTGCCGGGGGCGATACCAATCACCGGCACAAACAAGACCCGGGCCGCTGCCAATCCCTCCTGTCTCGTCACCGGAACGAACGCTGACGCCGACCGTCGTCTCGGAAGCCCGGCAACCTCACGCACCTCGTTGGCATGCACGCCCAGGACCGCGGCCAGCCGGTCGGCAGACCGAGGACTGATCTTGCGCTGATGCTCTGCATCGACGGCCAGCCACGAGTAGATTGACGCCTCGCTCATCTCCAACGCATGCGCCAATTCTCGACGGGTCAATTTCCGCTCCCGCAGCCGAGCATCCAGCCAGTCTCGAAACGTCAACTCAGTGCTCATGGAATGAGCATAGCATATCGCTTTGAAACAAATCTAGACTCCAGGGGCGACTGATGAGGGGTAGTCACTGAGGAATGGGTAATCGAACTACCGGGCTGTTCAGCTTGGGGGCGGTCTAGGGTTTCCGGGAATCTTGTGACGAAGTTGAGAAGGGCATAAGGCATCGCCCCTGACACCACGGCCAGAGGCGATGCAAGTTCGATACAGAGGGTGCGGCGCAGCTCAGTGCGAAAGGCTCTGTGGGTTGCGCGTTGCGCTTTTGATCCCGTCCCTGGAGAACTGCACTCCCCAGTCGCAAAGTTTGAGCCCGATCGCCATGAGAAATGCTTGTTCCTTCAACGACTCGGAATGGTAGGCCATGGCCAAGATTACGACTCCGAGCGTGAAGAACAGATTCCCCAGGGCGAGCAGACCAATACCGGCTAGTACAGGATCGAGTGGTTCCCTTCGGCGGCTCGCGATGGTGCTCGACGTGAAAGCCTGCGCCCACTGAGGTTCGTAGTTGGACATCGCGTACTCGAGGATCATGTCGTTCAGTTCATCGAAGGGGAGCGGATAGGACGAGACCTCGCGAGCAATGTCATCCAGAATGTGACTGTCGGGGTGGCTGAAGCTCCAGTCATCGATAAAGCGGTGCAGGGTGTCGACGGTTTCGACCAGAGAGCCACCGGCCAATGAGTTGAAATCGGACGGGAGATCAATCAAGGAGGGCAGGTCGATCCACTCTTGGATCCTCTTGTGGACCTGAGCGGATGTTTCCACAATCTCCGGGATGGCGACATGATCGACCCAGTCGAATTCGGAACCGGTGTAGACCTTGATTTCGGGTACGGGTGAGACGCTGCCCATCGCATCAGCCGCCTGCGCGTGTAAGCGGTTGAAGTCCGAAACGAAATCGGACATGGTGGCGAAGGCTTCACCGGTTGACTGGATCACGTCAAGGTTCGGGGCGATGATCTTTCGCATCGCGTCCAGCTGACGCTGTTGGGCTGCGATCCAATCGTAGTCCTTCTCCAGCCATTCGATGTCTTTTCGCACGGCGTTCCAGTCGATCGTC
>CAZSJB010000514.1:0-2307 GCA_964606625.1 uncultured Tepidisphaeraceae bacterium
CCCCCGAAGCCCACGTCGATATTGGCATCAGTGCGTTTATTCCCAAGCAGTACATCGCTGCCGATCGTCAACGCATGGACATCTACCGGCGTCTTACGCGCTGCTCCAGTCTCGAGATGCTCGAATCGCTCCAGCGGGACATGCAGGATGCCTTTGGCGAGCCGCCGCGCCAGGTGCTGTTGTTGATCACGCAGACGGAGCTGCGTTTGCTGGCAGGCTTGTTTGGGATCGAGAGCATCATTCGCAAGGTGCCGGATGTGGTGCTGACCGTTCGTGATGCCGCCCGGGCTCAGCAGGCACTGACCGGCGCTCCCGGTACGCTTCGCGTTATTGACGAAAAGACTGTTTATCTTCGCATGCCCGGCACCTTCATGGAGCCCGAAGCATTGCTGATGGTCCTGCGCAACCTGCTGCGCAAAGCGTACGACCGTGAACACCCGCCAGCAGCCCCAGCCGCGCAACCTGTTGCCGTGTCGGCATAGACATGACCCAGCGAGGCAGTTATTCCATCTGAGCCTGCAAACCGCAGTGGGATTTCTCCGCATCTTTCTCCGGTGCTGACGGCAATACATCCGTGGGCGGTTGGGGGCTGCGTTAGTGAATAAACCGCATTTCTCCGAAGTTCGGCACAATAGAAGGCGCCTTGCCAATGAGGGGATAGCCGGCTGGCCAGTAGACGAAGAAGGCCTTGCCGAGCATGAAGCGATCGGGGACGCGTCCCGGCTCGACCATCAGATCTTCGTGCGGCAGAGAGATATTGGAAAACCAGGCGCGGGCATCGAGGCTGATAGGGGAGTTGTCTCCCAGCACGAAGTATTCCTTCTCCTCGCCCGGTTCATCGCCAGCCAGATGGATGATCCGCTCGGGGCTTCCCCAGAAGGGCGGATCACCCGGGCGAGCCGTATTGAGGTAATAGATATCCCGCCACAATCCTACGTGTGCCAGATCGCACTGCTGGTTGGTCGCGGTGATCTCGATGCTTGGCGGAGGGGCGCGGTTTTCAGAGTAGTATTCCGCGACCAGGGCTGCCGGATCAGGATGATACTGCTCGTTGGTGGTCTGTAAAACCACACGACCGTCAATTCGCAGCGTCACCTGGTAATCCACATTCGAAAACTCCACGTGATGCGGACGTCCCGCAGGCAGGGAGAGCATCTGTTCTGCGAGTTGACGGCGTTCCTCGCCAAAGGGTTGATGCAACAACCGCACGCGATCCGGAAGTAGTTCGGCGATAAAGGTGTCATCTCGCTTGGAGAGTTTAAGCTCCAGGGGGCCCTCGCCTGCATGGCGGGTGTAATGCAGATCGAGCTTCAAATCAGACACATTGTTGAGGCTGGCTGGGTTTTGCTCGCTTGCGTCATACGCCAGCCAGTCGGTCAGGGCATACTTGTGCCGGTTGACGGTTCGATCGAAATAAATGCTTGCGCTGGAGTCGAGCCCGTCGAACGAAAAGCAGGAAGGATCGGAGGAATTTTCCGTCAGTGTCCAGCCGGATTGTCCTCGGCGCTGCCGCCACGGCTGCTCAAATGGATGCAGACGATGCGCATTGCCCCGTGGGAAATAATCATTGTGATAGACGATTCGCCACAGCGCCTGCTGGGCGTCAGCCGATTTGCGCCGAATGGTAAACTTCGACGGATCGGTTGAGCCTTTGGGGGCGGTGTAAATGTCGCCATCCAGAATCATCACTGACTCACCGGGCAGACCGATCAACCGCTTGATGTAGTTCTGTTGGTAGGGTTCCTGGAAAGGGGCTTTGAATACAACCACATCCCAGGGGCTGGGTGGCTCGAACAGGTACAGGTATTTCAAAACAAGGATGCGGTCACCATATCGGACTGGTACATTCCACGCCGTTTCGATGTATCCGCAATTGGGACAAGTGCCCTGTTTTTCCTCGACAAAGGGCGGGATGTTGATGTCACCCGTTGCCTGATCGGACTGGGACCCGACATTTACATCATACTCAAATCCGCAGTCGCGACAGTTGAACCGGGCATGGGCGCCCAAGAGGGTCGGAGCCATTGATCCCGTGGGGATGACAAAGGCTTCAACCACAAATGCCCGGAAGATGAAAGCAAGAATGAATGCGATCAGGATCGATTCAATGGTCTCTTTGACACCGCCCGGCTGTGCCTGGGGCTGCTTGGCAGAGGCCCGGGAGACGGCCGTTGCCGGGGAGGAGGTCGCGTTGGGCTGAGCATCCATAGGCTACAGATGGTATGCGCTGCGGGCAGCGTGTCCAATCAGAGAAGCGGGGTGATTTCGCCAGGTGGGGCAGTTAAAAGCCCGAGCCAGCTTCGGTTC
>CAZSJB010000515.1:0-2305 GCA_964606625.1 uncultured Tepidisphaeraceae bacterium
TCTTCGACTTGTTCGTCGAGATGGGAGCCGACGACGAGACGCTGGATTTCCCGGTGCTGTATGCGTCCGGCCGCGACGGGATCGCCTCGTGGAGCGACCAGGAGCGGGGCACCGACATCCGCCCGATCTTCGAGGCATTGCTCAAGCACGTGTCGGCGCCGCACGGCGACCCGCAAAAGTCGCTGCAGATCCGCATTACCAGCATCCAGTACAACGACTACGTCGGCCGCATCGGCGTGGGACGGATCTACAACGGCTGCATCCGTACCGGCCAGCAGGTCACGATCGTTCGACGCGATGGCGAGCAGATCAAGAGCAAGGTGGCGCAGGTGCAGTCGTTTGACGGCCTGGGGCGGAAAAACGTCGACGAAGCCGCCGCCGGCGACATCGTCGCCCTGACCGGCCTGGAGAGCGTCGATATCGGCGACAGCATCTGCGATCCCAACGATCCCCAGCCGCTGGAGGCGACCGAGATCGAACCGCCCACGCTGACGATGATGTTCAGCGTCAACGATTCGCCCTTCGCCGGCAAGGAAGGCAAGTTCGTCACCAGCCGCAACCTGCGCGAACGGCTGTACAAGGAACTGGAGTCGAACGTCGCCTTGAAGGTGGAAGAGACAGCCAACAAGGACGCGTTCAAGGTTTCCGGACGGGGCCTGCTGCACCTGGGCATCCTGATCGAGAACATGCGCCGTGAAGGCTATGAGCTGAGCATCTCCAAGCCGCAGGTGATCATGCGCAAGGATCCCGAGACCGGCGAACTGCTCGAGCCGATCGAGTACCTGGTGGTCGATGTGCCCGAGAAGAACATGGGCGGCGTGATGGAATTGGTCGGCAACCGCAAGGGGGAGCTGGTGCGGATGGAGAACCGCAACGGGCAAGTTCACCTGGAGTTTACGATCCCTGCGCGCGGATTGATCGGCTTGCGGACGCGGATGCTCACAGCCACGCAGGGGCAGGCGATCATGCACCACAACTTCCATGAGTATGCGCCGGCACGCGGCGATGTGCCGGGGCGAGCCAATGGGGTGATGATCAGCATGACCAACGGCGTCGCCAATGCGTACGCGCTGAACAATCTCCAGGAGCGCGGCACGATGTTCATCGAGCCGGGTGAGGCGGTGTACGAGGGGCAGATCGTGGCTGAGAACGCCCGTGACAATGACATGGTGGTCAACCCGACGACCACCAAGAAGCTGACCAACATCCGCACCACCGCCAGCGATGAGAACATCTTTCTCAAGCCGCCGCGCAAGATGACACTTGAGCAGGCGCTGGAGTACATTGAAGACGATGAGCTGGTCGAGGCGACCCCGACCGCCATCCGCCTTCGCAAGGCACTGCTGACGGAGAACCAGCGCAAGAAAGCGAAGAAGAAAGCGGTCGAGGTCGAGGTTGCGGGAGTGTAAAGTCAACGAAAGTGGCACAGGTTGGAAACCTCTGCCACAGCTAGAGTGCTCCAGCGTCATGGAAGGCACATCCACGCAGTTTGATCCGACGCATGGCGATAAGGCAATACTCGCCTACGCCCAGCCGATGGCGCCGGTTATCCGCAAAGGACGCTTCCTGGGTGCAACGGCGGTTATCCTGTCCACCCTGATCGTGCTGATCGTATTGTTTCTTGTGCGGTCAGCCGTCGATGCGTTCGGACATGCCTCGAATGTCACCAATCCCGGGTGGGAGCGGTTGGTGGGTCTGATCGAGAATCCCTATTCGTTCAATCGCCCGGCATTCCCGAGCCGTAAGCTGCTGGCGTTTACGGTGACATCAGGGCTGGCGACAGTTGCCGCCTCGGCTGCACTGTTATTCTGTGGCCTGCTGCTCATCTTTCATCGCGGCGGCGGGATGGCGTGGATCGGCAAGGCGATTGTTGCCGTGATCCTCGGGATTGTCATGACCATCGTGTCCTTGGCGCTGCTTTCGCGGAATCTGGCGCAGGTTCACGAACACTGGATGTTGCTGGGGGATTATCTCAGCCGCAATCGCATCCTGTTCGGCTATGCTCCGGCCATCCTGTTGACGCCGATGCTGGCGCCATTGGCGTGGTTGCTGAGGCGGTGGCGCGTAGCGCTCAAAGGGTAACGGTGCTCAGGGAAGAAGGAAACTGCAATGAAACCCCGCATTGGCATCACGACGGATCACAACAAGGACCGCACCCTTCAGGTCGTGCCGATGCACTACCTGTCGGCTGTTGAGTCAGCCGGCGGGTTGCCGATGATCCTGCCCTATCGGGAGGATGTATCGCTGGTGGGGGCGATGCTGGATGGAGTTGACGGGATGCTGCTGACTGGAGGGGATGATCCGG
>CAZSJB010000516.1:0-2302 GCA_964606625.1 uncultured Tepidisphaeraceae bacterium
TCGCGGATGTACTGGCCGATGTTGTTGTCCTGCTCAGTCGGGAACGGCCCACCGCCCACGCGTGTGCAGTACGGCTTCATGATGCCGATAAAGTTCTGCACCACCTGCGGCGGACAGCCGGCTCCCTGGTACAGGCCCAGGGCAGAGCAACTGCTGCTGGTCACATATGGGAACGTACCGTGATCGATGTCCAGCAGGGCGGCATGGGCGCCCTCGAAGACAATCTGCTTGCCCTGCTTCCACTGTTCGATCAAAAGGGTACTGGTGTCGTCGACAAACGGTTTGATGCGACGGCCATAATCCCGATACGTCTCAAAGATTTCTTTCCAGTCCAGCGGGGGGGCGTCGTAGAGAACCTTGAAGATCTTGTTACGCTCGGAAACGACCTGGCCGATCCGGGCCTCGAGCTTCTTTTCGTTGAGCAGATCCGCCACGCGGATGGCGGTGTTGCGGTGCATCTTGTCGGCGTATGTCGGACCGATGCCCCGTCGCGTGGTGCCGATGCTGTTTTGCTCAGCAGCCTGCTCCCGCAGTGCATCTTCCTGCTTGTGATAAGGCATCACCACGTGTGCTTTGTAGCTGATGCGCAGGTTGGCGGGACTGATGGCAATGCCCTTCCGCAGCAGCTCATCGATCTCCTTGAACAGCGCCTCGGGGTCGAGCACCACGCCGTTGCCGATCAGGTTCAGGGCATGCTTGCGGAACACACCGACCGGCAGCAGGTGGGTGGAGTGCTTCTGTCCGTGGATGACCACCGTATGCCCGGCATTGGCGCCGCCGCAATAGCGGACCACGACCTCGGCATGCTCGGTCAAAACATCAACGATCTTACCTTTACCCTCGTCACCCCATTGAAGGCCGACGACGACGGAATTACCTGGCAGGATGGACGACATAGCTGCTCGTGCGAAGAAGCGGTCGGACAACACACTCGGAGGGGCTACCGCCGCCTCCGCACCAAAAAGCCGAAAGTAAGACGCCCCCTAAGGGGTGTCAACAGCGCCGCAATTCTACGACGTTCAGGGTTCGCTCCTAGCCCACCGCAGCCTTCTGGGCATGAAGTGGGTTCGCTTTTTTGGCGCGCGATCCTCAAAAACGCCTGTGGCGCTCGAAAAATGCGGGTCAATGGGTTCGCAGCGAACCCACTTCGCCGCAGCGGCTTGCCCAGTTTCCCAGGACAGAGACATCTTCAAATCCTCCGGCTGCGACAATCCGTCACGCCCTCCTTCCTGCCTTTGTTAGACACCAATGTCTCCCAGAAGTTAGGGGGATGGGTGCATTGGCAGCCTCATCGCTTGGGTACGATCCGATGCACCCCTTCCATGAGATTGAAATACCCTTGGGGCGGCATGTCGCCGATCTTGCCGGCTTCGAGCATGTTGAACGCCAGCGCAACCGTGCAGTCCACGTCAGGATCCTCCAGGCAGTCGATCAGGAAATGAATCGGATAGACTGCCAGGCCGCGATCCGGCGACACCACTCCCGGAGCCACACTGTCCTCGTCATCATGGAAGGTGATCATCGCCCATTCCCACCCAAACCGCCGCACGAGCTGCTCACCCCAGAGGCTGCCCAGGGCATAGGGGGCATCTTCTGGATCGAACTGCTCGGCTAAGGGGTCTTGCCCCAGTTGCCAGGCATCGACGAATGCGTCGATCGCCTGGATTACCGTCAGCGGGTCCGCCGATTCATCGAGCTGGAGCATGCCCAGCCCCTCCATGCTCGAGCCCTTGACGGCTTGTAGTGTACTCGGCTCGAGGGGTTGTTCAGAGATATTCATGTTTGCGCCCCTTGGTGAAATTGCCTGCGACGGCATCGGGCACCCTGCCTTCGACGATTCGCATCGCAAGTGTTTGCACTATAGCGTGTCATGGCGATGGACGATCAGAAATTTGCTCCGGGAGCGCTCAGTTCGCTATATCCGACAGACCATTGCCGGGCTGGCCGCCTCCGGGCAGGTGGCAGGCAAAACGGCCATCTGGCGATCCCCTGACAAGGGGTGGGTTGCCCGCATTTGCGGCTGGAAAACCTGTGGCGGGGTGTCCGGCTGAACCGATTAGGTTTGAGGGAGCAAAAGGGGCTGCATTTGCCTGAACCGCCTAAAGCTCACCTCGTAGAACTGGTAAGCTGTGGATTGGTTTGAGCTTCCCCTCATCGGAAGGTATACTGCCCGACCGACTTTTAGTATGCGGACGGGGCGGGTTTTTGTCGCAATTGAGGAATTATGGCGCAAGTACTGCTCAATAAGGTAACTAAAATCTATCCCGGTGGCGTGAAAGCCGTCGATGCCATCGATCTGGCG
>CAZSJB010000517.1:0-2298 GCA_964606625.1 uncultured Tepidisphaeraceae bacterium
GACGCGTCACCAAGTACGAGTTCTGGGAGTTCCTGTGGCCGGTCATCGAGAACAACCAGTGTGTCGGGATCGTCGCCCAGGACATGCGCACCATGCAGATCCGGGCGTTCCGTGGCGATGCGGTGGTCATGGCGACCGGCGGCAACGGCCTGATCTTCGGCAAGAGCACCATGTCGGTCATCTGCACAGGCGGCGCAGCCAGCCGCTGCTACCAGGCCGGCGCCAAATACGGCAACCCCGAGTTCATCCAGGTGCACCCCACCGCCATCCCCGGCGAGGACAAGTGCCGGCTGATCTCGGAATCCGCCCGCGGCGAGGGCGGCCGCGTGTGGGTCCCCCGTAAACCCGGCGACACCCGCCACCCCAACGATATCCCCGAATCCGAACGCTACTACTTCCTTGAGGAGCGCTATCCCAAGTATGGCAACCTGGTTCCGCGCGATATCGCCACCCGCGAGATCTTCGAGGTCTGCATGCAGGGCCTGGGCGTGGGCGGCGGAAATATGGTCTACCTCGACCTGACAGACATCGTGCGGCAGATCGGCCGGAAGGCCGTCCTGAACAAGCTCGAGGGCATCCTCGAGATCTACGAGAAGTTCGTCGGCACTGACCCACTGTCCGAGCCGATGAAGATCTTCCCAGCCGTCCACTATTCGATGGGCGGCCTGTGGGCTGGGTTCACCAAAGACACCAAGAGCGGTGGCCTGAAGTTCGGTGATCCAGCCAACATGATGACCAGCATCCCCGGCTTGTACGTCATGGGCGAAGCCAGCGTCCATTATCACGGCGCCAACCGCCTGGGCGCCAACTCGCTGCTGAGCTGCATCTTCGACGGCCTGTTTGGCGGCTCGTGCATCAAGAACTACATCAACGATGTCGCTCCGGTGGCAGCCGCTGACGTCCCGCAAAGTATCTATGACGCCATCACCAAGCAGGAAGTCGACAAGCAAAACCGCCTGCTCAACAGCACGGGCTCGGAAAATCCCTATAAGCTCGCGCAGGAGATGGGGCGTATCATGACCGAGTCGTGCACGGTGGTTCGCCACAATGAACGCATCGAAGAGGCGCTCAACCGTTGCCAGGAATGGAAAGAACGGTATAACAACATCCGCCTCAGCGATACGGGCATGTGGACCAATCAGAACCTGTCCTTTGCCCGGGCGCTGGGTGACATGATTCGGATGGCGGAAATGATCCTCCAGGGTGCCCTCCAGCGCAACGAAAGCCGCGGCGCCCACTACAAACCCGCCTTCCCGCAGCGAGACGACGCAAACTTCCTCAAGACTACGATCGCGGTTTACGATGCGGCGTCCGACGCGCCAAAGATTTCTTACGAACCGGTCGATACGAGTCTTGTCCCGCCGCGAGAGCGGACCTATGGTAAGAAAGAGACGGCTGCCGCAAAGGCACCCAGCCCCGAGTCAGCCACCGCGAAGGCTGACTGAGCCTATATCAATGTTGTCCTCCTCCGAAGCCCCTGGCCCCTCCTCCTGCCGGGGGCTTCATCATTTAATGGTTCATGATGCTGCCCCTGCTCCTGCCTATTACGGGGCCTTCTTCCCTTGAATCGGGAAGGTTCAGATCCCTAGAGCAGCCGCCTATAAAAACCCCGCCAGGGGTTCCTGGCGGGGTTTCTTTCAAGTGCAGGAGGTTGTATCTGCGACCGAGTCTTACGACCCCTTGGGCATCGAATACTCGTAGTACGTCTTGATGTTGCGGTTGTAGTAGCCGCCGGCCTGGGCACGGACGGCATTGAGGACGACACCCAGGTGTTCGGCTCGGAGCTTGCGGAGGTCGTCGCGCATCCGCTGGAGCACGCCGCGGGAGTTGCTGCGGGCACGGATAACCGAAACCACGCCATCCACCCGCGGCGCCAGGGCCACGGTATCCGAGACGAACAGCAAGGGGCCCGAGTCGAAGATAACATGATCGTACTCGTCGAGACATCGCTCGATGAAGTCGATCAGCAACTGGCTTTCGAGCAGTTCGGTCGGGTTCGGAGGCTTGGGGCCGGCAGCCAGCACCGACAGGTTCGGAATGTCGGTTTCCTGAACCAGTTGGGCGATCGCGTCCTGGTTCTGGAGGGCTTCGCTGAATCCCTGTTCGTTGGACAGCCGGAAGATGCTGTGAATCGCCGGTCGGCGGAAGTTGGCATCGACCAGCAGGATGCGCCGGCCGTTGAGCGCCAACCCGGCTGCCAGGTTGACCGCCACGGTCGTCTTCCCGTCCTCGGGGCTGGGACTGGTCACCAGGATGCTGCGCGTGGTGTCCAGCGAGGCCGCATGGTGCAGCCGCGTA
>CAZSJB010000518.1:0-2289 GCA_964606625.1 uncultured Tepidisphaeraceae bacterium
TGCAGAGCGAAAGCTTCATCAGCGCCGCCAGCTTCCAGGAGACCACCAAGGTGCTTACGGAAGCAGCCCTTGCGGGCGCGGTCGATTACCTGGTCGGCTTGAAGGAGAACGTCATCCTTGGCCACCTGATTCCAGCGGGTACGGCGTTCCATCCGTACCAGAACCTGCGGATCAAGCATCTGGCCGAGCCGCCGGCGGTCGAACCCGAACTGCCGGGTGTGCCGCGGTCCTTCACCGGGTCTGAACCGCAGCAGCCGGCTCCTGAAACGGTCTGATGCAACCCACTGTGAAAACCAAACCGCTCCCTGGCTTTACTGCCGGGGAGCGGTTTTTTAGTTGATGGAATAAGTGGAGAGGATCTGTGCTTAGCCAACTGGCTTTCCTGTCCGGCAAGCTATTGGCTGACGCGCAGGTGCGGCCGTGCCGGGCCGTCATCGAGGATGTCGCGACAGAGTGCCTGGATCACCTGCCGCTCGCTGGCCCACATGGTGTGAGCATCAATCTGATCCCGCGAGATCCAGCGGTAGGCGGTATGCTCGTCGTTTAGCCGAACTTCTGCATCGGGCGCGACAATCGCACAGAAACAGACGCTATGCCAGATCACGTCAGTGTCGGCTGACTGCCCGGGAATGAAAAAGGTTTCGAGAATCGCCAGGCGATATAGCTCTACCGGCGCCAGGCCGCACTCCTCGCGCATTTCGCGCAGCGCAGCCTCAGCCGCCGTTTCGTTTCCTTCAATCCTTCCCCGAATTGACTGCCAGGTGCCGCCAAGATAGTCGCAAGGTTCTCGCAGCAGTTGCAGGAACTCATGCGACCCCTCTGAAGTGGGTCGCACGACCTGACAGCCAACCATATCGTAGCGGTGGATCATTGGCTAACTCCGGTACGGGCAAAGGTCTGACCGTCGATCCGCTTCACCATGCCCTTGAGCGTGAGGAATGTCATCTCCTGTAGCACTTGGTGGGCTGGCAAGGCAGTGACATCGACCAGTTGATCAATGTTCATGGGATCGATGCCCAGGTGATCAAGCAGGGTGCGCTGGCGGTCGGTGAGGGGAGTGGGCGGGGGAGCAGGCGCTGGAAAAAGATCAGAGTCTTTTTGCGCTGGAACCGGATTGATACTGCGCTCAAGTCCGGTGTCGGGAGCGATGTACGCGCTGTCGGGCAGGGGGCCGAGGCCATCGAGGATCTGGTCAAGGCTGGTGACGAGGGTTGCGCCGTCGCGGATGAGTGCATGGGGTCCGGCGGAGAGGGCGTTATCGACGCGGCCGGGAATGGCGAAGACAGGGCGGTTGTGATCGTCGGCTGCCTGGCGGGCGGTGATGAGAGCGCCGCTGCGGATGTCGGCTTCGATGACCAGCACGCCGCGGCTCATGCCGCTGACGATACGGTTGCGGCGGGGGAAGTTCTCCGCCAGCGGCTGAGTGCCAATCGGATACTCGCTGATGACCGCGCCGCGCGCGGCAATCTGCTCGAAAAGGGCCTTGTTCTCCGGTGGATAGGTAATGTCGATTCCGCAGCCGAGGACAGCGATCGTCCGGCCATCGGGATGACGGATGGCGCCGCGATGGGCGGCTGAGTCCACGCCGCGTGCGCCCCCACTGATGATGGTCACGCCGGCGCCGGCGAGCAATGAAGCGAATCGCTCCGCCTGTTCGCGTCCGTAATGGCTGCACTTTCGCGAGCCGACGATGGCAACGGCATTCAGATCCCGCGGCTGAAGATCGCCTTTCATGTAGAGAACCAACGGCGGATTGGGGATTTCGCGCAGAAGGGGTGGATAATCCGCATCCTCCAGCGAGAGCAGTGTCACACCCAGTGCGCGGGCCTGTTCCAACTCATGGGCCGCTGCATCGGCAGCGCGACGCAGGGCTGCTTGGATCTGCGATGCTTTGGCTGATCCGATTCCCTGCACCGATCGGAGCAGCGATAAATCCGCATTGCAGGCTGCCTCGATCCCACCAGCCTTCGCAAGTAAATCCAGACGAGCCAAGTCGGACAAGGGTTTGGCGACAGGTTCGGATCGCCCCTGCACCGATGCCTCGATAAGCCGACGTGACAGGATCGGTCCGATCCCGTCGGTCATCGCCAGTTGCAGCCAGTGGATCAGGGGCATGGCTACCTCGACTCTTTGTTGCCATCGGTGGCAAGAATTCTCAGCCGATCAACGTCTTCACCGCCGCCAGCATCTGGTCTCTTGTGGCATCGTCGCGGATGGTGGCTTGGCCGATGCCGTTGGGGAGGACCAGGCGGATCTTGCCGGATTTTACCTTCTTGTCGTAGGCCATGG
>CAZSJB010000519.1:0-2287 GCA_964606625.1 uncultured Tepidisphaeraceae bacterium
GCGCTGCCTTGTCGTCAAGGATAACGCAGAGGCCCACATCATACGAATTGTCAACGATGTCGCGAGGGGTCATGGCGGGGCGGCCGGCCCAGATGTGCCGGACCCCAGGAATCTCCGCCAGCAGGGAGTGGGCATCGGCTGCCAACTGATCCCGCTGCTCGGAGGAGGCATCTTCCTTCAGCCAGAAATAAACCAGATGAATAAACATGGCTGCCAATTGTTGCGACAGACGGCTTGGAAGGCAACAAGTGGCGGTGTGGGAGTGGGGTGGTGGGGATCAGGGCAGGATGTCGATAAAACCCTGGGAATGTCTCATGACTGAGTCACTTATGCATTCACCACCCCCTGTATTCTGGCGACGGCGCACGGCTGCCGGCAGGGCGGGCATCTTGATGTTGCGCAGCATCCTGGGGTTGGGCCTCATTGTGGGCTTACTGGATGCCATCGGCCCCACAGGCGCATTTTCCGTTTATCTGTGGACACTTGGCATCGCGGGGGTCCTGATCACGGGCATGCGAGCGCTGCGTCTGTGGCGACGAGGTGGGGTCTGGGAGTGCCGGATCGACGGAACCGCCATGACCCTCATGCGCCCGGAGGCGCCGGTGCTGGTTCTGGATGTGGGGGATGTTCGTCAATGGATCGTTCGCCGCGTTTACAACAGCACCGGCAATACGCGCCCAATCCGCGACTTCCAGGAACTTATGCTCCGCGATGGACGCTGTATTCGCCTGGACGACTATCGCATGGGGAGATTGCGGGTGTTGCGCAGGACGTTGCAGAAATTGAACCCCGCTATGGAAGTCGTGAAGGTGAAGGAACAAGCTCCCGCGGATGCGGCTGGGGTTCAAATCGGTTACGAGCAGCAGTAGCGCGGTCATTCAGCGAGCGCGTTCAGCCAGTCAATTAACTGCTCACGGCAGTCGGCAAGACCCTTGTAGCGCGCCGATGCCTCCGTCATCGACCGCACTGCGGAAGCCAGTTGCCTTTGATGGGTTTTGCTGAGGTCCACAACCGCGTACAGATACGTGCGAATCGTGAACAGGGCGGCACCCACTTCGGGAAATCCCCTGATCGTCTGGCGTTCCACGCGCAGCCACGCTTGGGGATGGGCAGGATCAAAGGGCGTGGCCTCCTCGGCTGGATGCAGGTTCAGCCGATCGTCGAACGTCAGCCCCCAGGCGAAGCGTACCAGCCCATCCCTGGCAGCGACCATCATCCGCATGAAAAGATCACCACGCTGATTCATCTGCTCCATGCCCGCCACCGGCTGGTGCACTTCAGAAAACGTGCCACCGATTTTGTCCTCCGCAGCCCAGCGGTTGGGAAAGCACAGGTGTAGCGCGCTGACCCAATACCTGTTGTTTGCACTGCTGACGATTGCAAGATCTTCCTGGATCTGCCGGGCCAATGCGTCCAGCGTGAGATGATCCAGATCGAGTGTTTCCGCGCTTAGCCGGCAGTGGAGCTGGTTGGTATTGCGGCTGAACCACTGCGGATGCTCTGTGATCAGCCGATCCACGAGGAACGCATTGACTTGGGCTTCCACTTCCGGCGTGAGTTGTACCTGGCAGACGTATTTGTCGTAGCGCTCTGCCAAGGCAGTCAGTTTCACCTGGCGATATTGATGAAGCAGCCGGTCAATCTGGATGTATTGCTTGTCCCTCGCGCCTGCTCCGCAGTCCCGACCGAACTTCATCACACCTGGAGCCACCTCATATCGGCCATCGACAGGCGGAAAATACAGCGGTGGGGCAGGGAGATCTTTCATGAGCACATACAAGTCTGATGGAGGCAAGCATCCGCTGAAAAGCGATAGTTAAACGGCATTAGCCGTCGTGGGCATTACGGCAACTATTGGCTGAGCCTGGCATTTTCAGCGTTTCATGATCCTCGTCAGCCAATGTATTCATGATAGGGCTTCATCGAGGAGAGCGGCGCATGCGTTTATTTCTTCTAGCCAGTCTGCTACTGGCGGGTGTGGGATGTCAAACCACACCGCCGCCCACCACGGTCAGCCACGTGGACTTGGACCGATACCTGGGCACCTGGTACGAGATCGCCCATTTCCCCAAGTCGTACCAGCGAGGCTGCTATGCGACTATCGGTCACTATGAACCCATACCCGATGAGGAGCGGGATGCCAATGATGATCGCCCGCAGCTGCGCGTCATCAACCGCTGTCGCGAAGGTTCATTTGACGGAGAAGTGCGGGAGGTCGTTGGCATGGGCGTTGTGGTGGATCCGCAAACCAATGCCAAGTGGAAGGTGGATTTCACACCTCTTCCCT
>CAZSJB010000520.1:0-236 GCA_964606625.1 uncultured Tepidisphaeraceae bacterium
GGCCCGGGCGCCATCTGCACCACCCGCGTCGTTTCCGGCGTGGGCGTCCCGCAGATCAGCGCGATCTTCGCTGTCGCCAGCGTCGCCGAAGATGCTGGCGTTCCCATCATCGCTGACGGCGGCATCCGCCACAGCGGCGATATCACCAAGGCCATCGCCGCGGGCGCCAACACAGTCATGATGGGCAGCCTCTTCGCCGGTCTGGAAGAATCTCCCGGCGAGCTGGTGATCCACCA
>CAZSJB010000520.1:246-2284 GCA_964606625.1 uncultured Tepidisphaeraceae bacterium
CCGCTACAAGACCTACCGCGGCATGGGCTCGATGGGAGCGATGGTCAAGGGATCCTCCGATCGATATGGCCAGTCCGGTATTCGCGACCGCGGCAAGCTCGTCCCCGAAGGTGTCGAAGGTCGCGTGCCCTATCGCGGTCCGCTGAGTGATTATGTTTATCAACTCGTGGGCGGACTGCGTGCCGGAATGGGGTACTGTGGAACTCGGGATATCGAATCGCTGCGAAAAAATGCCCGTTTCTGCCGGGTAACCGCAGCCAGCGTGGCCGAAAGCCATCCCCACGATATCCTGATTACCAAGGAAGCCCCCAACTATACCATTGACAAGCCTTCGGAGGTCTAAATGCGAATGGCATTCCTCAGCCTGTCGGTGACGGCCCTGCTGCTCGGCTGTGCGGTTGAAGAAACCGACAACGAGTCCCCCTGGACGCCGTCCCAGCAGCGTGCCCTGGAGGATCCGATGAACTATGGACCTCGGATGAACCGATCTAATGTCAGTGGGGGCGAACTCTATGAGTTCGATCGCGAAGGGTTCAAAAAGGATATGGATATCCTCCTTTTGAACTGATCATGCCGTCGGATGCACAATGCCAGTGCATGGATGGCTTACCAGCCTTAGGCTGGTAGACTGGATGACGGGATCGGGCCATTGCAGGCTGTTGCCCCTGGAAGCCCAACCCGGTCGAAGCAGGAATCGACAGCGGACCATACATGAAAGGAATCAAATGAAGCGCACAACGCTTGCTCTCATGGTCGTAGCCGCCAGTATTGCCGGCTGCCAGCGGACTGCCGATATCCAGGAAGCTCCGGCTTTCAGTATGTCTCCCCTGGTCATCGATGCCGCCATCCAGCATCGCGATTGGGAACCGAGCGTCGTGGAATATCCCAACGGAGCCGTTGTCGCCGGACCCACGCTGTACCCCTACGAAACTGAACGCACCGCTCCCAACTGGCAGCAGTCGCTGTTTGCACCGCTCCTGTTCATCGGCCAGACCGTGGCCGTCCCGTTCCATGCGGTGCAGACTCCCCCGTGGTCTGAAGTGACCTACGAAGGCGTCGACTTCGAGCCGACCTACACGGCTGTCCCGCCGTTGCCGCCCAGCGATCCCGAGGTATTGGCCGCGATCCAGGACCGTCCGGCTGCTGCTCGGGCGCAGCAACCGTCAGTCACTCCCACCGCTGCCCCGGCGTCGACCCCTGATCGAGTGGAGTCGATCGATCAGACCGTCGAACAACTCACCGAGCCTAAGCCCGAACCGGCCATTGAACCTGCAACACCGCAGGACACGCCCGCCCCGGCGACACCTCCAGCGGATCAGCCGGCGGTGCAGGTCGTGCGGCCTCCGGCTGCCCAGCCGGCCCAGACACCAACAACCCAGCCGGCAACGCGTCCGATCGAGAAAGAATTGAATAAGTAACACCCACCGGCTTTAACCCCATACCATCGAAGCTGGAGGTACCTGTCAGGTGCCTCCAGCTCTTTTCTTCTGGGCACTCTTTTCCGACGCTGGATCCGCCGGATACATGACCCGCATGCCGTCTACCTTGGCAAAGTGCGTCAGCTTATGCGGCTTAGCGCTGGTCTTGCTCATCAGATCAATCACCTGCCAGTTGCGGACGAGCAAGGCATCGCCAATAAGCGATCGATGACACCGCCAGGGAACGGCTTCAGCGCACATGATGGCCGTCGGCTTGGCGCGGGCGATTTTCATCAGCTCCTTCAAGCCGGCTTCGAACTCCCTGGTCTGCATGTAATCGGCATAGCCGCGGAAGCTGGCGTTGCGCCAGGCGGTATTGACCGAATCGGCTTTCGTCTTGCGCAGGCCGCCCAGCGCCGGCATCGGGTGGTATTCGATGCCCGCCTTGGCCAGATCCCTGCCGAGCGTCTCGGCATTGAACTGCGGCACGCGGCGCGACCGCGGCACGGTACGCACATCGGCCAGCACGGCAACGCCGTGAGCCTGCAGGATCTCGATCAGCTCCTCCAGCGAACGCGTGGAGTGACCGATCGTGAACAGCGTCGGCTGTCGCTTGGACA
>CAZSJB010000521.1:0-2280 GCA_964606625.1 uncultured Tepidisphaeraceae bacterium
ATGTCATTGGCGATCTTGCTGAGACTGATCGCAATCGTCTTGAGCAGGCCCGATACCTCGACGATGCCATCCTTAGCGGATTGGGCTTCAAAGTGATTGACGGCTTCGACGAACTCGATGCCGGTCTTTTGCGAAATGACTGCAATGGCCAGCCGGGCGAAGTCCGGGTGCGAATTGATCCCCGTCCCTACAGCCGTTCCACCCAGCGGCAACTCGCGCAACGCCTTGATCCCCTTCTCGGCCCGCAGGGCGCCCAGGCGTGCCTGATGCGCCAACCCGGAAAGTGCCTGCCCCAGGCGAATCGGCGTAGCATCCTGGAGATGGGTGCGGCCGATCTTCACGATGCCATCAAACTCCTTTGCCTTGGCTGAGAGCGCGTCCGCCAGCTCTCCCAGCGCCGGCACGAGCGATTCACGCAGCGCCTGCGCCGCGGAGATGTGCATGGCTGTGGGGATCACGTCATTGCTCGACTGCTGCATGTTGACGTGATCGTTGGGATGGATGGGCTGCTTGCCACCGCGCTTGCCTGTGGCGATCTCGTTGGCGCGGCTGGCGATCACCTCGTTGGTGTTCATGTTGGTGCTCGTGCCGCTGCCGGTCTGGAAGATATCGACGACGAACTGGTCGTCGAGCTTGCCGTCGATGACTTCCTGGGCCGCCTGCTGGATCAGGTCGCGCTTCTGGGGATCGAGCACGCCGAGTTTGGCGCTGGCCTCGGCTGCGGCGTATTTGATCAGCCCCATCGCAGCGATGAACCGGCGATCAAACCGCAGCTCAGAAATGGGGAAGTTTTCCACCGCGCGCCCGGTCTGGGCACCGTAATAGGCGTCGGCAGGGATTTTCATCTCTCCCATCGAGTCACTTTCGATTCGAAACTGCTGCGGCATGATGGCCTCCTTCTTTGATGGCTGCGGAACGGTCCATTTATAACCGGAACATTTCATCCGGATGAGAACCAATCCAGAATCATGCACCTTTCTCCAGTGTAGTCACAACAGCTTCCAAAACAGGAGCCGGGAGCGAGTTTGCCAGGAAAATGGATCGAAAGCGGCACTCATGCCCTCGTGGGACGGATTTGCCACCCCAACCCTAACACTCCCCACCGACCGACTCAATCCACGCAAATTTCCAGTCTTCCTATGCCGCACCAAGCTCCCACTCCTGCTCAATTGCCCGATTTAACTTGCCGATGCCCTGTGTGTGAGCAACGTCACACAAGCCATATTCCTGACCCTCCCGCGGCGCGGCGCAGTCCTGATCTGGACTGCGGTAACCTTGGTATTGCTGCTGATTATTGCGACGCTGGCGTTGGATTTTGGACGGATCATGCTGGCCCGGGCAGAGCTGCAACATGCCGTGGATTCGGCTGCCCGAGAAGGCGCAGCCGCCCTGCCGGGCAGCCTCTCGGCAGTCCGGAATGCGGTCGTCGAGGCGGGTGTGAAAAACACCCTGCTGGGAAGCCCCGTTCAGCTCAATTCCCAGCAGGTGCAGGTCCTCTCGCTGGACAACGAATCGAACAACGCCGTGCGCGTCCAAGCCAGCGCCGCCGTGCCGATGATGTTCGGGCATCTGCCCTTCAAAGAGTTCAATGTGGCGGTGAGCGCAACCGCAAAGCGGCGTACAACTGGCAAGGGCTTTGGGATTGTCGGGCTGGACGGGATCACCACCACGGGCTCGGGATTCGTCGATAGCTACGATTCCAGCGCCGGCCCGTACAGCAGCACCAAGTCAAGCAATGCCACTCTGGCCTCCAACGGAAACATCTCCCTGGGCGGCGCCTCGCAGGTTCGGGGAGACGCCTTCAGCCACGGCGGAACGATCAGCGGAACTTCCAAGCTGACCGGCAGCGCCCATACTCTCAGTGCGCCGCTGAGTTTTCCGCCGGAATCGGCGACCACTTCCAGCCCCGGCGGGAACTTCAGCAATGGAACGCTGTCAGCCGGCACGTACTACTTCAATAACCTGAAGCTCAATCCACCGCATACGCTCCAGACAACCGGTCCGGTGACGATCTACGTCGGTGGCGAGCTGTCGATCAAGGGCAAACTGCTACCGGCTGGCAATATCCCCGCCAACCTGCGGATCATCGTCACCTCCAATAAAGATGTGGAGTTCACCGGGACAGCTGAGGTGCATGCTCAGATCTATGCCCCGCTCAGCCATGTGACCTTTACAGGCAACTCCACTTTTCACGGAGGCGTAGTCGGCAAGACGATCACCATCACGGGCAATGCCGATGTCCACCAGGACACCGCCCTCCCCGGCTCGGGCAACGGCGGT
>CAZSJB010000522.1:0-2269 GCA_964606625.1 uncultured Tepidisphaeraceae bacterium
GCGGCCCTGTTCCACCACTACCATGGTGCCGTCGTCGAGATAGCCCACGCCCTGGCCGGACTCTTCCCCGGGTTTAACGAGGCGAATGGTCATCCGCTCGCCCGGCAGCACAGCCGGTTTAAGCGCGTTGGCCAGTTCATTGAGGTTGATGACGTCCACACCCCGAAGCTGTGCCACCTTGTTCAGATTGTAGTCGTTGGTGAGGATGCGGGCGTTGATGTCCTGGGCGAGGGCCACCAGTTGCTGATCGACTTCCCCCACAGATTCGTTGGGCGTATGGTCATAGATGATCACCTCGACGCGCTTGTTGGCTTGCAGGCGAGCCAGCATGTCCAGCCCGCGCCGGCCGCGAGCGCGTTTAAGCCGATCAGCGCTGTCCGCGACCTGCTGCAATTCCCGCAGCACAAAGCGAGGGACAACCAGTTGGCTTTCAAAGATGCCCGTGTTGGCAATGTCATTGATCCGGCCATCGATCAGGACGCTGGTGTCCAGCAGGATCTGCCGGGCGCCCTTGGTCTGCTTGGAAAACTCGACGTAGGGAATGACAAACCGGAAGTCGTCTTTGGTTTGCAGGATGAAGCTGATCGCCAGGTAGCAGGTGATGACGCCGATCAGCATGTTGACGTAATTGGCGATGGTCTGGCGCTGCCCGGCAGCCAGGTCAATGCCTCGCTCGGTGATCTGCGGGGCGATGAACTGCTCCATCAGCAGGTTCACCACGAAACTCAGGGCATAGGCGATCAGGATGCCGACAACCAGTCCGAAAAAGGTCCCGGAGAAGATTGCCAGTTTCCGGCGTGTACTGAGGATATCGATGCAGACAAACAGCACGCCCACTGCCAGCGCGACCATCATGGCCAGCCATGTGAAATCGCCCCACATGTCGGTTTGGGTGGCGTAGAAGTAACCCACAGCCGACATCAGCAGGACGAACAGCGCGCGCAGTACATGAAGGACCATGTGCAATTACCCCGATCAATGAAGAGCGGCTGTCATTGTAGAGTATGATAAAGCATGGATGGGCTCTAATCCAATGAATCCCTTGTTCTTCCCGATCCTGCCTGCCTGAATGGATCGATGTCTCATCCAATGGATTGTGCTCCAGCTTGCCGATGAGTCTCTCATCGCCTCCATGTATTCTCACAGCGCCCTGAGATGCAAAGGTTGTGCAATTGCCATGAACGGGCAGGAAAATGTTGAGAGGGCCCATCAGTGAGCAGAGCAGTGGGGTGCCTGTTGCAGGCATATGGCGGCGGATAGGATGTCGTGCCATGAAGATTGATCGTTCAAATCTGCTGACGGAGCAGCGGCTGGCCGAATCGCTCAGACTGGATTCGATGTCGGCTGAAGAAATTGTCGAGCTGATGCATGCTCAGGACCGCGTGGCGGTGGAAGCGGTCGGACGGGTGCAGGAAGCCGTAGCGCGTGGCGTGGAACTGATTGTGAAAGCGTTCAAGTCGGGCGGACGGTTGATCTATATCGGCGCCGGGACCAGCGGTCGGCTGGGCGTGCTCGATGCCAGCGAATGCCCGCCAACCTTTGGAAGCGATCCGCAGATGGTTCAGGGCATTATCGCTGGCGGCCCTTCAGCCATGTTCCAGGCACAGGAGGGTGTTGAGGATGACTCCGAAGCCGGCGCGGCTGCCCTGGATGAACGCAACGTCGGTCCATCCGATGTCGTGGTGGGCATCGCAGCCGGCGGGACAACGCCGTTTGTTCACGGCGCCTTGCGGCGCGCCCGCGAGCGGGGAACAAAGACAATCTTCCTCACATGCGTCGAGCCGTTTGCAGAAGAACCCGAGGTGGATGTGGTCATCCGACCCTTGGTCGGGCCCGAAGTGTTGAGCGGTTCAACACGACTCAAAGCCGGAACCGCCACCAAGTTGGTGCTCAACATGCTGACGACTGCTGCCATGGTTCACCTCGGCAAGTGTTACGAAAACCTGATGGTTGACCTGCGCGCCAGCAATGAAAAACTGTGGGATCGCGGGGCGCGAATCATTGCGACGGTGACGGGCCTGGATCGCGCGGCGGCATTGGATCTGCTGCGACGGGCCGAGGGGCACGTCAAGCCGGCGATTGTGATGCATCGCTGCGGCCTGGACCTGCCGGCAGCTCAGCGTCGGCTGGCGGCGCACGGTGGTCGGCTGCGTGATGCCATCGCGCCGCAGTGACCGCGTCCGTCGAGCGCTGGCTCGTGTGACGCAGCGACGCTATGGACCGTATCGGCTGCGCGGCCGAACTGCTGAAGGTTGTGACTTTCCCCTAG
>CAZSJB010000523.1:0-2269 GCA_964606625.1 uncultured Tepidisphaeraceae bacterium
GCTGCGCACGGATCGATTTCCCAACAAGAAACTGGTCGTGCTCACCTGCATGGATACCCGCTTGGTCGAACTGCTTCCTCAAGCCATGAATCTCCACCAGGGAGATTTCAAACTCATCAAGAATGCCGGGGCGATTGTGTCTCATCCTTTCGGCAGCGTCATGCGCAGTGTGCTGGTCGCCGTATACGAGCTTAACGCAGCCGAAGTGGCCGTAGTGGGGCATCATGGATGCGGTATGACCGGCCTCAGCGCTAACCAGATTCTCGACAAGGCTCGTCAGCGTGGGGTGGAAGATCGCACCTTTACCATGCTGCGCCACGCCGGTATTGACCTGGATGCGTGGCTTCACGGATTTGAAAGTCCCCAAGATGGCGTGCGCAGCAGTGTGGAGATGATCCGCAATCATCCCCTGTTGCCAACAGACGTTCCCGTGCACGGGCTGATGATCTGTCCCGAAACCGGCCAGCTTGAGCTGTTGGTGGATGGTTACACGCACATCGCAACAACCCGCCGCTGAATTTTCTTTTTCTCCCCGGTCTGTAATTTCAGGGTTCGCGCCCATTCAGGCTGCCGTTAGAGTGATACGGTCCGTTCCTGGAGGAGTAATCGGGGGTAGCAGGGATAGGCGCAGCGCAATGGGTTCTTTTGTCCCACTTTCGGAATTGTGGAATGCGTAGCAGGCAGGACACCGAACGCGCGGGCATCGCGCCTGAGCTGGGTGTATCGTATGATCTTTCATGCGTTGCATCGAATGCTGCGCCCTTGCTGGTCCCGACGGGAACGGTGGATCCGCTGCTACAGCACCTGCCTATGGGCTGGGCCCGCTTCGATCGGCAGCATCGGGTGCTGGCAGTGAATCCCAAGCTCGCGCAGCTTTATCCTCCCATCGCTCAACCAGAAGCCGTCGGTTGCCCGCTGCCAAAGGTCTGGCCCCACATGGCTGCCACACTCGACCCGCTGATCGACGGCGTTTTTGAAACCAGCCAGCCCTTACCTGACATCGAAGCCCGCGCCACCGGTCCCGAGGGTGCCACGCGCCATTACCGTGTCAGTCTTTATCCCGTGCATTGTCCGGATGGGACCATCGGCTCGGTAGCGGCGCTGATCGACGACATTACCCGCACCCGCCACGCTGAAGAGGCCCTGCAACAAAGCGAAGCCCAGTTCCGTTCCATGTTCGAATTATCCGGGCTGGGCAAAGCCCAGTGCGATGCCCGCACCGGCCGGTTCCTCCGGGTTAATTCTCGCTTTTGCCAGATTCTGGGTTACTCAGAAGCCGAACTGATCGGGCGCTCGTTTACGAGCATCACCCATCCCGATGACCGTGAACGAGGTCTTGCCGCATTCGATCAACTGGTCCGTGGTTCCCTGGCCGAATACCAAACGGAAAAACGATACATCCGCAAGGACGGCACTCCCGTATGGGTGTCGCTGAACGTGCGGATGATCTATGACGATCACAATCGTCCCCTCAGCGCCATCGCCAGTATTCAGGATATCACCGCCCGCAAGGCAACCGAGGAAGCGCTCCGTGCCAGCGAACGCCGCTTTGCATCCCTTATTGATGCCATGCCTCAGATCGTCTGGCTGGCTACGCCTCATGGCGCACCGATCGCTGCCAATCCGCGATGGCAGGCCTACTTCGGTCGACCGTTTGAAGAAGCGGGCATGTTGGTATGGCAACAGACGGTGCACGCCGATGATTACGCCGAAGTCAGCGCCCGCTGGCAGGAAGCGCTGACCTCCGGCCAGCCGCTGACACTGGAATGCCGGATGCGGCGCCATGATGGGGCCTATCGCTGGTTCCTTGTGCGCGGCGAACCCATTCGTGAAACATCTGATGCGATTACACTCTGGTGCGGCACCCTGACGGACATTCACGACCACCGCGCTGCGCAGCAGGCAGCTGAGCATGGTCAGCGGTTATTCCGCAGCATTGCCGAAGCCACTCCCGATATCCTCTTCATCCACGATCTGGAAGAACGTCGCAACGTCTACACCAACCGCGAATTAACTACCTGCCTCGGCTGGTCACCCCAGGACTTCAGCAATTTCAGGGACAAAACCCTGTTTGATCTGATTCATCCCGAAGAACGGGAGGCTTCAAAGATCTTTTATAGTGGATTCGCCCATGCCGCTGATGGCGAGGTCCGACAGACTGAGCGCCGGGACCAGCACCGCGATGGTAGCTGGCGATGGCTGAACATCCGCGCAACGGTCTTCACCCGCAGCCCCGACGGCCGCCCGCGCCAGATCCTCGGATTGGCGA
>CAZSJB010000524.1:0-2267 GCA_964606625.1 uncultured Tepidisphaeraceae bacterium
GATGATCGAGCCGGAAATCGCCTTCGCCGACCTGGCCGCCGATGCGGACTTGGCTGAGGCGTTCCTCAAGTACATCTTCCGCGCAGTACTTGACGAGCGGCCGGATGACATGGCCTTCTTCGCCCAGCGGATCGACAAAAACTGCATCCATCGCCTCGAGCAGTTTGTTGATTCGAGTTTTGAGCGCATGGAGTACACCGACGCGGTGGCTGCCCTGGAAAAGAGCGGGAAGAAGTTTGAGTTTCCAGTGAAGTGGGGGATGGATCTGCAATCCGAGCATGAGCGCTGGCTGACGGAGGAGTACGTCAAGCGGCCGGTGGTGGTGCTGAACTATCCCAAGGAGATCAAGGCGTTTTACATGCGTCTCAATGACGATGGAAAGACCGTTGCCGCCATGGACGTGTTGGCGCCGGGGATCGGGGAGATCATCGGCGGCAGCCAGCGCGAGGATCGGCTGGACGTGCTGGATCAGCGGATGGCGGAGTGCGGGCTGAATGCAGCCAATTACCAGTGGTATCGCGACCTGCGGCGATACGGATCGGTGCCGCATGCCGGCTTCGGCTTGGGGTTTGAACGGACGATCATGTATGTCACCGGCATGCAGAACGTGCGGGATGTGATCCCATTCCCCCGCACACCGAAGCATGCGGAGTTTTGATCGCGGTTATAGCGCATTGATCGCTTGAGATCGTCCGGAAGACGCGCTCTGTCCGGCTCTGTTTCGATCCTCCTGATGTTATTGTCGGCGCAGCCAGCGTCCCAAGCCGGTCATTTTCCGCGATGCTGGCTGGGGAGGCGGGGCAGGTAGGCTCATATCCGAGTTTTCCACGAAGAGTTTCGGTTTTTGGTTTGGCCCGCACAGGAGTTTGCTATAATTGCGTCGCTTGTTCTATATTTTTATGTCGAAAGGGAGTGATGGAGGAGGATAAGCGAATGCGTGGGATCTAATGGGCGGCTGGGGCGCTGGGTGCCGCCGTTTTCCTGGGGCCTGTCGCCGCAGCTCAGGCGGATGTGATTGCCAGCAACATTGACTTCGGCACGGAGTACTCCGCGATCAGCTTGGGCGTGGGGAGTTATTCAGTAGAAAACACCGAGTTTCTTTCCAGGCAGGCAGCGCCTTTTGTCATATCCGGCTTGTACTTGCTGGATAGTGTGGAGACGTTACTGGTGAACGCTACCAGCGAGAATCTTCGCTTCACCATCCATGCCAACGATAACAACAAGCCCGGAGCGGTGCTGGGCTGGGTGGATCAGATGGTTACCGCCAATCTCGCAGCGCCCCTCGTGGAGGTGAATTTCACCTCAGCCGGCCTGTTTCGCCGTCGGCGGGCATAGGGCGGAGGCGGGGCGCATCTGACTCCTCAAATCGGGAGTATGAAACGGAGACGTACCTAGTATTGCGACTTGAGTGGAAACTAGGTATCTCCTCGTTTCATGCTCCAAAAGAGGGATCGGTGTAATGAAAGGAACGGCGATATGAAACGGATGTTTGGTTTGCTCGTGGGCATGCTGACTGTGGCGCTGCTGGCGGGCGGGGCGCTGGCGCAGGACTCAACAGAGATCCGCCACCCCACGGCCCGCAAGGCGCTGATCCGCGCCCAGCAGGAGACGCGTAAGGCTGAGCAGGTCTACCGTCAGGCGCTGATCCGGATTCACAGGGATCTGGTCCGCGAGTTGGAGCAGGCCAAGCGTGAGGCGATGCAGTCACACCTGCTGGAAGAGGCCAACGCGATCCAGGTGGCGATTGACGCGGCGCGGCAGGAGCTGGACCGGCTGGAGGGCAAGCCGGTGATGCAGACGTTTACGATCGACGCGGCGCAGAGCTGGCAGCCGACGATTGAAGTGCGGGCTGGGCAGCGAGTGGAGATCGTGGCGCGGGGAAGGTGGACGGCGAGCAAGAACAGCCCGGCTTTTACCTCTGGGCCCGATGGCATTCCTCATCCGCGGACTAAAGTCCACTCGTACTATCTGGAGGGACGACTGGCAGGGACAACATTCCCGATCGGCTCGAAACACACTTTCATCGCGGACACAAACGGCACGCTGGAAATGCAGCAGGCAGAGACGGGATCTCGTGACGACAACGAGGGATCGGTATCAGTGTCGATACGGATTTCAGAATAGGCGGCGAGCGCATTCCGTGCGCTCTCGCAACTGCCCCTGCCGTTCCGCCAGGGCCGACCGAGGTGATAGTTTGCAAAAGGTGGATGTCAAGGCTCTGTAGAAAACCCACAGTAACGCGAGCATGCAGTTGTGGGCCAGGACAC
>CAZSJB010000525.1:0-2234 GCA_964606625.1 uncultured Tepidisphaeraceae bacterium
TGAATCTGTTCATTGCCAGCAACGCCTTTTCCTGGTTCATCACCTATGGCGTGCTGATCGTGTTCATCGGGATCATTGCGTACCAGACGCAGATGCTGAAGAATATGGCTGAGCAGCTCCGCCACCAGCCGCACCTGATGGCAAGCTACGCCACGTCGGCTCGCTGGTGCTGTACATCTCGTTCATCAACATCTTCATGGCGATCCTGCGAATCCTTGGCGATCGGCGGTAATTGCGAGGTACACGAAGGTGCAAAAGCACGAAGAGAAGTCTGAGGCGGAGCCGGCAATCATTGCCCGCTCCGTCTCGTCGTTTACGGGCTGCGTCTTCTGAGAGGTGGAGGACCTGCCCAGCCTGGGCCAACGTTATCCGCTGGTAGAACCGCAGCAGCACCAGTTGCCGGTCGACGGGACGTAACTGGCGGATATTGTCGTCGAGCATCGCCAAAAGTCGGTCTGTCTCCGCGTCACCTTGGGGCGATTGTCGCTGATCCATGGCAGTTGCCCGTTGCTGTGCGGCATGACGTTCGTGCCGGCGCCGCCGGGCCTGGGAACGCAGCGCATTGGATGCCGTGCATTGAAGAACGCGATAAAGCCACGCCGCCAGCGCCGGATGGCGGGCGGCGAGTTTGGCCTGAAGGACCAGCGCGGCAAAGACCGCCTGCGTGATATCCTCAGCCAATGTGGGGTTGCGCACCTTCCGCAGCGCAACGGCGTAGACCAATCCACATGCCGCTTAACCAGCAGGCGAAACGCGTCTCCGGTCGCGTTCGCAGCCAGCGATGCAGCAACTGCTGATCAGACATGGAAGCCGTCTCGGGCATTTCTACCCATAGATCACCATCGATTCGTAAACCGGACAAGAAAAATCTTGTCTATGTGGTTCAGAGGATGCCCGCTGGCAGGGGAGACATGCACAAGCACGAAGCAGAAGCAGTGCTTCGTCTTCTCTGGCACGGAGCGCTTGCGATCTGTCTTCTGCTTTTGTGCTCGGGGTGTTGATCCATCGCCGGATTAAAGGGCGGCTTCGTTGCGCTCACCGGTGCGAATACGGATGACCTCGGCGATCGGAAAGACGAAGATCTTGCCGTCGCCGACTTCCCCGGTTCTGGCTGCCAGTTGAATGGCCTCGACCGCGCGAGAGACGTCATCGGATTTGACGCAGATCTTCAGCAGCACCTTGGGAACGAAACCGACATCCATTTTGACGCCGCGGTAATATTCGGTATGCCCCATCTGCCTGCCAAACCCTTTGCACTCGACGGCGGTCACGCCCAAGATGCCTAGCTTGGCCAGTTCGGTTTTGACCGAATCAAGCTGATGAGGTTTGATGACGGCTTCGATCATCTGCATGGAATGCTCCTTTCATGAACAAATACCAATGGTTCACTCCGCCAGTACAACTGGCGTGCCAGCCATCATCAGAGGAGATCAGTCATTCATATCCCTTGAGTAATGCTGCATTTATGGTTGACAGCTGTTTTGCTTGGCGGCTGTGCCTCCTTGGCAGGTGCTCAGAAAACAGGCAAGAGTGAATGCAGAGAAGTAAGCTGCATAGATTTGCATCAGCGGCGAAGATAAAAGGATCGGTAAGAGCAAGAGGAGGGTCTATGTCGGAACAGGCTGCGGAAGCAAGCTCGTCACCCATCCAGATCAGGCTCCGCCGCTGGAGCCGTTTCCACCGAAGAGGCAGGTCATTGGCTATGACCGGGAGCGAGTGATTCTGTGGAGTGTTGGCAATGATCAGATCGACTCAGGAGGTGATGCCTTCCCTGAGACGGAAAACAGAAGCCGGGATAACCCCTGAAAAGCAGCCGACGCAGTGTTCCCGCTGAAAAATCCACCCAGGAAAAGCCAAGCGCACCCGGAAGGCTGAGCGAATCCTTACCCCACCTGATCCAGCACATGCTCGGCCACGAAGATCGGGACCATCGTCGCGATGCCCAGGGCGATGGCGTCGCTGGGGCGGGAATCGATTTCAACGTACTGGCCGTTCTGGCGGATGATGATCCGGGCGAAGAAAATAGCATCCTCGAGATCGTGGATCTCAATGCGATCGATTTCCCCGCCGAGTTCTTCGATCACGTTGGCCAGCAGGTCATGCGTCAAGGGGCGGGGGGCGGGGATGCCTTTCACCCGGCGGTCGAGGGCATAGGCCTCAGCCGATCCAATGACGATCGGAACGGTCCGCTCGCCGTCTACTTCTCTGAGGACAATGATCTGCCGATCCTGCAT
>CAZSJB010000526.1:0-2226 GCA_964606625.1 uncultured Tepidisphaeraceae bacterium
GCTACCTGCGTGCGGGTACCAGTGCCACGGGCGCACTGCGAGAGCATCAACATCGAGTTCGAGCGCAGCATCACCCCCGATGAGGTGCGCGAGATCCTTGCCAAGGCACCGGGGGTCAAGATCGTCGACGACGTTCAGACCAGCACCTTCCCCATGCCCATCCTCGCCACCGGTCAGGATGATGTGCTGGTCGGCCGCATCCGCCAGGACCAGTCCCGCGAAGACGGCCGCGGAATCGAACTGTTCGTAGCCGGCGATCAGATCCGCAAAGGCGCTGCCACCAACGCCGTCCAGATCGCCGAAAAGCTGGTGTAATGTCAAAGTAAGCCAACAAAGGCACTGGAGACACCGAGCTTTGGATAAGATTTTAAAGTGGTGCGGGCTACCGCCAGGTGTGACACACACGGGGCTGGTAGCCCGTGCCATATTTTCGCCTGACCGGCTTCTTTTATCAGGATCACGCCAGTTAGCTACAGCGCGGCGACTCCAGTCCATTAAGCTCCCGTCCCGGTCTTTTTAACTCCCGCTTTTCCGTATTCCCTCAATAGTGCGTGGTCCCCAGTTTGCTCCTTCCGGAAAGTCTGCCTGGCATGATAGGGTTCAGGCTGGATGATCACGATCAAGGAGTGCACTATGCGCGATTGCAGCAACCAGCCGGGTGGGGTCAGTGAAAAGGAACGCATTTACTCGCTTTTGGGCGCGGGGGCGTTGCTGATGTCAGGATTGCGGCGCGCGTCGATGATGCGGCTGGCGATTGGCGGTTACCTGGCCTATCGCGGTGCAACCGGACATTGCCCCATCCGCGAAGCCCTCCAAAGGCATCAACTGCAACATGCCAACGACGAAAACCCCACCTTCGGCCAGCCGCGCGAAGAGCTCTGGGAAAAACAACAGGCTGAGGACGAAGTGGAGCAGGCTTCCATGGAATCCTTCCCCGCCAGCGATCCGCCCGGATATTAAAAGGCATTGCTTCGGGAAAGTGAGTGATTAAAGGAGAAACCCCGAATCTCACCTCTGAAATCACTCAATTAATTCCCTTTCACCACTTCATCAATCGTGGTCTGGAACGTATTCAACGAGCTGGCACTGACCTTGGGCTTTTGGATCGTGCCGGTGACGCGGATCTGAAGCATTTCGTTGCGCGCTCCCTGGATCAGATCGCCGACGATCGGCAGCTTCGGCCAGTTGGGATTGTCCGTTGTAAAGGTCAGGCCGACGCGCTGCGTCTCGAAGTTCAGCGAACCGCTGCCCGCCATGCGCATCTGATCGGAGCGCAGTTCGATCTGTTCGAACGTGACCGTATTGCCCGCGACGCTGTAGCGGGTGGTGGCAGTCTTGAACGGGCTGTTGATCGGCAACGCGAGGTTGGTGATCTCGATCAACCCGAGCACCACAGGAATCTGGTACATCTCTTCGCCGGCGACGTTTACCTCCCCGCGGCCGCGACGGCTGGCCAGATCGCCCCAGGCGCCTTCCAAGGCGAGGCTGGCGGACAATCTGCCGCTGATATTGCGCTCGGTTTCCCCGGCAACCTGACGGACATCGGCTTCATGCAGTGCCAGATCCATCGCAAAGCGCGAGGGTGTCTGCTTGGGATAGGTCAGCAGCACCGTGCCGGCAACCTCCCCGCCCGCCAGTTCGCCCCGAAGCTTTTCGATCCGCAACGCCGGCTGGCCTTCGGGCTTTGTCAACTCAGCCGATATATTGCGCGCCTGGCGTGCCGCCACTTGCAGGGAGTTGATCTTCAGATCACCTCTCAACGTGGACAGTTCCCCGCGATCCATGCGACCATTCAGGCCCAGTGTGCCTTTCACCTGGTCCAGTACCACGCCGACGTCGAGGCGCGCCGTATCAAGCGTCAACATTCCTTCAAAATCAAGCCGGCTGTCCGGCACTGGCTGGGTTGCCGGCCGATCCAGATCGACCACACTCACCAGCGGCTGGCTGCCCACCTGGCCGGGGCGATACACCACTTTCGGGAAATCGATGGACATGCGCCCGGAAGCTTCAAGCGTCTGGGTCAGCGTAGATAGCGCCTCGGGCAGCGCCTGGCGCACCGTGTCATCCAGATCAACACCGTCGGCTTTGAGATGCAGCGTCCAGATCGGTTCCTCACCCAGGTGAGCCTCGCCTGAAAGGGCATATGTCGCCCCGCCATGCGTTGCGGTGAGGGATTCCATCCGCAGTTCCTCCCCGCGCAGGATGACCGTACCCGCTACCTCCTCG
>CAZSJB010000527.1:0-336 GCA_964606625.1 uncultured Tepidisphaeraceae bacterium
ACGATCGCCCTCCTGGCTGCACTGACCATGGCGATTGTCATCCTCACGGGCCATGCCACGTTCGCCTGGGTACTGCTCGTGCAGGTTGTTCAGGGTGTCGCCAAGGCGTTCAACATCCCCACCCGCCAGGCGCTGGTTGTCAGCCTGATCGAAGACAAAGCCGACCTGACCAACGCGATCGCCCTCAACAGCTCGATCGTCAATGGCGCGCGCCTCGTCGGGCCAAGCATCGCAGGCGTGCTCATCGCGGCTTTCGGCGAGGGGCTGTGCTTCCTGCTGGATGCGATCAGCTTCGTGTTTGTGCTGGTGTCGCTGCTGCTGATGCGGCTGAAGCCC
>CAZSJB010000527.1:346-2225 GCA_964606625.1 uncultured Tepidisphaeraceae bacterium
CCGCGGCCCGCGGCGGCGCGTGCTGCAGGATCTGATCGAGGGCGTGCGATACGCCGCGAATCAGCCGACCATCCGCACGCTGCTGATGCTGGTCGCCGTCATCAATCTGGCCGGTGTTTCGCATCAGTCTCTGCTGCCGATCTTTGCCAAGGATATGCTGCGTGGCGACTCGATCACACTGGGTCTGCTGATGGGCGCCACGGGCCTGGGCGCGCTGTTTGGCGCAGTCTTTCTGGCGTCGCGACCGTCGGCTGAGGGGCTGGCGCGTGTGGTCGCTGGTGCGACCGCGCTGTTTGGCGTCTCCCTCCTCGTACTGGGATGGTCGAGAAACCTGCCGCTGTCGCTGGCGGCGATGGTTGGCGCCGGATTCGGCATGATGATGACGATGGCTGGGTCGAACACGGTCGTGCAGACCGTGGTTGACGACTCAAAGCGAGGCCGGGCCGTAAGCCTGTTCGTGATGGCGACGCTCGGCACGGCCCCGCTCGGTGGTCTGATCGCCGGCAAGATCGCGGCCCTCGCGGGCGCGCCGATGACGGTGATGATCGGCGGTCTCGTGGTGCTCGGCATTTCGACGGTGTTCGCCACGCGCACCGGCCTGCTGGAAAGCGATCTGGCAGCCGACCCGCAGTAAGTTCTATACTCGGCAGGCGAAAGCCCGCCGCTGGTGCTAAAGTTAGGCTGTAACACCTATGCAGAGTTTCATCAACACCTTCATCGCTCGCCCCGTCTTCGCCTCCATGATCATCCTGGGTCTGGTGGTTGTCGGGGCGGCTGCCTACACCGGATTGGGAATCGATCGCTTCCCCTCGGTCGATCTGCCCACCGTCAGTGTGCGCAGCAGCCTGCCCGGTGCTTCGCCCGAGGAGATCGAAACCGAGATCCTCGAGCCGATCGAAGAAGTGGTGAACACCGTCGCCGGCATCGATGAATTGCGCTCCATTGCTGGCAGCGGTACCGGCGTGGTGATCGCCACTTTCGAACTGGGCACGGATATTGACGTCGCTGCCCAGGATGTCCGTGACAAAGTGTTCAGCGTCCTCCGCCAGCTTCCCGATGACGCGACCATCCCCACCGTCAGCAAATTCGACAACGACTCGCGCCCGGTGCTCACGATGGCGCTTTCAGGCAATCGCACGCTGCGGGAGCTGTCCGAAATCGCCGACAAGATCGTGAAAGTTCAGCTCGAACGCGCCAAGGGCGTCGGCGAAGTCGACATCAACGGAGATATCGCCCGCACCATCAATATTGATGTCCATGCCGACCGCCTGGCGGCGCTGGGGCTGTCCATCACTGCCATCCGCGACGCGGTTGAACGTGAGAACGCGGAAATCCCTGGGGGCAACGTCACCAACCCTTGGCGCGAGCAGAATTTGCGCACCCTGGGGCGCCTCACCACTGCCGAGGAGTTCGGCAACATTGTGATCATGCACGCCAATGGCGCACCGGTGCGGCTGCGGGATGTCGCCACCGTCACCGACGGGAGTGCCGAGCAACGGTCCGTCTCCCGGCTGAATGGCACGCCGGCTGTTTCGCTGGCCATCCGCCGCCAGAGCGGCGCCAACACCATCGAGGTGATCGAATCGGTCAAGGAAGCCATCGAACGGGTCCGCCCCCAGCTTCCGCCGGGAGTTGAGCTGACCATCATCATGGATCAGTCTCGGTACATCTACACGGCGCTGCATGAGATCAACATCCATCTGGTGCTGGGATCGATCCTGGCGTTTCTGGTGGTCTTTGCGTTTACGCGAAGCTGGCGCTCGACCGTGATCGCCGGGCTGGCGATTCCAACCTCGGTCATCAGCACGTTCGGGATGATGTGGGTGCTCGACTTCACGCTGAACAGCGTCACCATGCTGGCGCTGGTGCTGATGGTCGG
>CAZSJB010000528.1:0-2216 GCA_964606625.1 uncultured Tepidisphaeraceae bacterium
ATCCTCCTGTGGCTGAGCCAGGATGTGGCGATCGAGACCTTCCGTCGCCGTGGCGTCGAGGGATTGATTTCCGAGGCGCAGGCGGTTTGTCCCGCCTGGAAGCCCAAACCGCTTTCGTAAGTCCGATGGAGATGTTTTGATGCAGCAATTGATGCTGCTGGGACTGAATCATTCCACTGCGCCGTTGGCGGTGCGCGAGCGCGTGGCCTTCAGTGCTGCTGCACGGGAAGCGGCGTGCAGGGCTTTCCGTGCGCGCTTTCCGCATGCGGAACTGGTCATCCTGTCAACCTGCAACCGGGTCGAACTCTACACCGCCACCGCTCAGCAGGACACGTTGACCACCCAACAGATCGGGCAGTTTCTGGTACAGCATCATGGCATCACCCTCGATGACCTCCAGCCGCATCTTTATGTCAAAACGGGTGATGAGGTCGTCACCCATCTGTTTCGGGTTGCTTCGTCCCTGGATTCCATGGTGCTGGGCGAGACACAGATCCTCGGCCAGGTGCGCGAAGCTTATGAATCAGCCCATCGCCTGGGAGTGACAGGATCCATCTTTCATCCGCTGTTTCAGCGGGCGATCAGCGTCGGAAAGCAGGTGCTTACACAGACCCCCATCGCCGAAGGGCGGCTAAGCATTGCCAGCGTCGCAGTGGAGCATGCCCGCCGCATTTTCCAGCGGCTGGACGACAAGGTGGTCTTGTCGGTTGGCGTGGGGAAGATGGGCTTGCTGGTTCTGCGACATTTTGCCGAACTGTCTCCCGGCAAGTTGATGGTCTGCACGCGTGATTCCGCCAAGGGAGCGCAGGTTGCTGCCGAATACGGCGGTGTAGGCGTTCCGATGGACGACCTGGCTGACAGCATCGCAGCCGCCGATGTGGTCGTCTGCTCCACGGGGGCTCCTCAGCCGATTATCACGCGCGAGATGTTCGAGCAAGTCCACCGGATTCGGCGTGGTCGGCCGATCTTCCTGATCGATATTGCCTTGCCTCGAGATATCGATGAGCGCGTGGGCGATTTCGAAGACGCTCATCTCTATAATCTCGACGATCTGCAACAGGCTGTTGGCGCAACGCGAGACAATCGCCAGGAAGCTATCAGCGCAGCCGAAGCGCTGGTTAGAAAAGCCGTTGAGGATTATGCCGCCTGGCAACGCTCCCGTCAGCTGGGCCCGCTGATCGAGCGGTTGTATGAGCGATATCACCGCCTCGCCCGCGAGGAGGTCGATCGGACCTTGGCCCGCATGCCCGATCCCACGCCCGACCATCGAGAGCACCTTACTGAACTGGCCCGACGCCTGGTCAACAAGATGCTGCATCAGCCGGTGAAGTCGCTGCGCCGGAGCGGCAACCTGCATGGACCGGCCTTTCAGTACCTGCATGCGATGGAAAAGCTGTTCCAGTTGGATCAACCGCTGGAGGATGCGCAGAAGGGGGCTGGTAAAGCCGGATTCCGCGCAGATGCGCACTGAATCCGGGGTGTCTCCTCCAGTGGCCTTGCATCCGGCTGTACCGTGACGCTATAACTACCCGCCATGCATACCCGCAGCGTCATGGTTCCGGACGTCAATATCAAGGCGCGGTGACTCGCCGGGCTTTCCCAGGCCCGCCGGCTCCGCGCCCGCAGCCATCCGTTGATCCGACGCCTTTTCTCCTGTAAACCTTGCCCCCAACTGGCAGTTACGCCTTAGAAAACCAGGCATTCTTATGCAAGCCATTCAAACGCGCTATCGTACCCATACCTGTGGCCAGCTCCGAGAATCGGATGTAGGCCAGACCGTCAAGCTCGCCGGCTGGGTTCATTCCTACCGCGATCATGGAAACCTGGTCTTCATCGACCTGCGGGATCGCGAGGGGCTCACCCAACTCGTTTTTGACCCCGATTCCTGTGGTCAGGCGGTCCATGATCAGGCTCGCCATCTCCGCGGCGAATGGGTGATCAACGTCACCGGCGTGGTCGAACGACGGGGTGAAGGCCTGGAGAATCCCAAGCTGCCCACCGGCCAGATCGAGGTGCGTGTAAAGGAGATGGAGGTGCTGAGCACCTCTCCCACGCCGCCGATCACGCCCGACTACGAAGTCGCCGACAAGGACGCTCCCAAGGAGGAGCGCCGCCTGGAGTACCGCTATCTGGATCTGCGTCGTCCGGAGATGCTCGAAACCCTGCGCACGCGCTATCGCGTGACCAAGATCATGCGCGACTACCTGGGTGATCTG
>CAZSJB010000529.1:0-2208 GCA_964606625.1 uncultured Tepidisphaeraceae bacterium
CGAAGGCGTGCCGTTGTTCGATGGCCAGGTGACGCTGGCGGCGGGCAGCCAGTCGATCCAACTGCCGCAGATGGCGCTCGATCGTCTCGGAAAACTGTTTCTCAACGGTCGATCGCTCAGCCTGGCGGACCTGCAATCCTCCAAGCCCCTGGACACCACCCGCCGCACCAGCATGGCCGCCCTTGGAAGCGACCGAAGCATTCGCCAGGCGCTCAAGACCATCTCCACCCTGCGCCAGGAGCTTAAGGCATTCTCCCAGGAGACCGTCATCCCCCGGATGGGCGATGTCGCCGAGGTGATTGCCGGATTGATGCAGACGGTCAGCCACGACACCATCGGCAATTCCGAACAGGCGATGGAAGTCCTCCAGGAAATCCGCCTGATGACCCTCCATGCCACCGGCGTGGCCGCCGCCGTCGGCGCCGACGGCTGGGATCAGAAACGCGTCATCGAACTGCTGAGCTGAGGACCAACCCCGAATATCCCGTATAAATCACCCATCTTATTGAGTATTTCCATCAAATCAGCACAATTTTCTTGACCCATCCCTGATGCGCCATATTCTTTAAAATCTATGGGGATAAAGTCACTCGCTGATAATGTTGTCAGCCGGGTACAAGGGCATTTCTGAAATGGGAGATCGCAGAATGAGGCAATTTTTCAGCAGCTTACGGGTTGCGCTTGCAACAGTGGCCTGTGCGGCCCTGACCCCTGCGGCATCCGCGATGACCTGGGACGTCGTGTATGACCAGACGTCGATCACAACGCGCTCGCTGCGTGGGCTGGCCGTTTCACCGGATGGGTCAGATCTGTATGGCGGATTCATCCGCGGAAGCAGCACGGCTGGATTCCAGCACTTCACGCTGACCGGCAATCCGCCCGTTGGCACACCGGCGGGGTTCTTCAACGTCACAAGCATTGGCCCGTCGGGCGAAAATCACCAGGCAGAAGCCGTCGTGATCGACGATCGCGGCCTGGTGTTCGGCGCCTCCATCAAGGACAGCACTAGCGGCGACAATGCCCGCATCATCGTGATGGACAGCACCTTGGGTACCTACAAAATGGTTCCCCTGGCGGACATCACAGCGGGCACGACCGGTGAAACGATTGGCGGCCTTACCTTCCGTACGGATGGAACCAATCGCCAGCTCTACGTCACGCGTTTTCGCGATGACACTGCCTATATCGAACGATATACCATCGGCGGCAGCGGCGTGGGTGACGCGACAGTCACACTGGACCCGACGTTCAACGGCACTGGCCAGTTGAACCTGCGCAGCTTCAGCGGCTATGAGTCGGCTGCGAACCTGCGGGGGATTGATGTAACCGCCGACGGCACGATCCTCGTTGCCTCTCGTGAAGGCAACGTCGTTTATCGCATCAGCGCCGACCTGAGCGACATTCAGGCCATCAGTGTCGCCAATGCGATGGACGTGGCGATCTACGGCGGCAACGCCTACGTAACGACGTATGCCGGAGCCGATTCGCAGATCGTGGAGATCGATATCGCCACCGGTGCCCTGACCGGCACCACGTTCACGGCAACCGATCTCTTCAGCCGCGGCGATGACGCCGGCTATGCGGGGATCGCGTTCGACGCACTCGGCCGCATGTATGTCGTTGACCAGTTTTACGCCGGCACAAACGACAACGTTTCGGACAGGATCCTCGTTTCCAGTCCCATTCCCGAACCCAGCGCTGCCATGCTGCTGGCTGCGGGACCGGCGCTGATGTTCCTGCACCGGCAACGCCTGGCGTGAGACATGCCACCCAGACGAACCTCGCCCATGGATCGTCAGCCGATCCATGGGCGATTTTGTGCGCAATGGAATTAGAATGGTCGGCATGCGAAGGCTCATGTGCGTAGGGATGGTCGCGCTACTGGGTGGTCAGGCCGTCGCTCAAACCACCCAGCCGGCGGATGCGACGCTGGAGTGGTTGCTCGATCAGGCTGAACCTGCCCCCACCACCCAGCCGACCTCGCCCACCACCCAGCCGGCCTCCCCCTTCCTCCAGGCTGACCGCCCCGACGCCCGATCGGCTGTCATTACTCTCAGCGACGGCTCGGTTCTCAAAGGGAACGTCACCACGACCCCCGACAAGCCGATCCGCGTCTGGGACGATCGCAACGAAACCTACCGCGACATCCCTTTCCGCCTGATCCGCTCACTCGAAGCCAATGTCCTGTGGGAGCGCGATGAACCCGAA
>CAZSJB010000530.1:0-2186 GCA_964606625.1 uncultured Tepidisphaeraceae bacterium
GAAGATGGCGCCGTACATCCACGGCAAGCGGAACATGATCCATGTGATCGATGTCCGCGAGACGCTCAAGGGGCTGCTGCGTGCCAAGAAACTGATTCAGAATACCGTTGCTCAGGGCCGTGATGTGCTGTTTGTCGGCACCAAGCGGCAGGCGAAGTTTGCCGTCCAGGAAGAAGCCACCCGCTGCGGGATGCACTATGTGTCTGAGCGCTGGCTGGGTGGAACCCTGACCAACTTCCGCACGATCCGCGCTCGTCTCAATCGCCTGGAAGAGCTGGAAAAGCTCTGGGAAACCGGCCAGATCGAGACTTACTCGAAGAAGATGAAGGCCACGCTTCAGCGGGAGCTGAACAAGATCAAGTCCAATCTGGAGGGCATCCGCCGGATGGACAAAATGCCCGGCGTGATCTTCATCGTTGACACCCGTCGCGAGCACATTGCCGTCAAGGAAGCCCGTAAGCTTGGGCTGACGACCGTCGCCCTGATCGACACCGACAGCGATCCCAGCCTGATCGACCTGCCCATCCCGGGCAATGACGACGCCATGCGGGCGATCGAGATTATCCTGCATGAGCTGGCTGATGCGGTCATCGAAGGCAAGAAGGGCCGTCAGGCGGACGCCGAAGGCACCACGCCCGCCGGGGCCAGCCAGCCCCCGCGTCGTCGCAGCAGCCGCTCGCAGTTCCGGGCTGACGGCGGACAGGACGATCAGCAGGCCCAGCCGGCTGGGGAACAACCGACCCAGCCCCAGGGTGATAACACCCCGGCAGCTCCGGAGGATCAAACCGTCGCCGCCGGACAGTCGGCGTAATTCAAGATTTCACAGTCCGTGGTCAATTGTCCGTTGTCAATTGCCCGCAGTCACCCCTGACTACGGACAACTGACAACGGATTTTTTACATCGTTAACCAATACAGGGAGTAACTACTATGGCAGCCATCACCGCAGCCGCGGTCAGCGAACTTCGCCAGCGAACCGGAATGGGCATGATGGAGTGCAAAAAGGCACTCACGGAAGCTGGCGGTGATATCGAGAAGGCGATCGACGCCCTGCGCAAGTCGGGCGCGATCAAGCAGGCGAAGCTGGGTGAACGCCAGACCTCCGAAGGCCGTGTTCACGTTGCCGTGGCAGCCGACAATCGCTCCGGCGCCGTGGCTGAGGTGCTGTGCAACACCGACTTCACTGCCAAGAGCGAGGTCGTCACCAAGTTGCTGGAACTGGCTGCCACCAAGGCCGCCGGCACCACCGACGACGTGCGCAGCGACCCTGAGATAACCGAGGCGGTTGCCAATGCCTCTCAGCAGACCGGTGAAAACGTCCAGCTTGGCCGAGTGGTCCGCCTGACGGCGGACGCCGGCGCCAAGATCGGCGGGTTCCTCTATACCGTCACCAGCAAGATCGGCGTGCTGGTGAATGTCTCGGAAAATGCCAGCGACGAGGTGATCCGCAACCTCTGCCTGCACATCGTCGCCAGCCGTCCGGTAGGCATGACCCGCGACGCCATACCGGCGGAAGAGGTCGCCAAGGAGCGTGAGATCGCCATCGAGCAGGCCAAAGCCACCGGCAAACCTCAGGAGATCGCTGAGAAGATCGCCGAAGGCAAGATGAACAGCTTCTATGCCGAGCGCGTGCTGCTTGACCAGGAGTTTGTCCGCCCGGATGTCTTCAAGGGCACGGTGGCGGCGTATCTCAAGCAGAACAACGTCACGCTGCACAGCTACGAGCGCGTGGAAGTCGGCGCATCATAAGCGTCGGCGGATCCGCTGTAGCGGGATAGGACACACCCAGAGGACGCAGAAGGTGTCGTGGAGGGCGCAGAAGAAGTAAACCCCTTCTTCCTGGCATCCGCTGCGATATCTTCAGCGTCCTCTGTTTTGTGCGCATCGGGGTCATGTTGCCGTTGTGGAACAGGGCCGCGGGATAACCCGGATGCAACCTTGGACTGGACCAGGAACTGCCATGAACCGTTTTCTCTCCGTCGTGACGATGATTGCCGTGGCGCTGTGGCTGGGTGGGCTGCTCACGTTGATGTGGCTGGTAAGCGGGCTGTTTGCGCGGTCGCATGAGCTGGGGGCTGAAGTGGCGCCGGTCCTGTTTCAACGGTTCTCGTATAACCACCTGATCGCGGCGGGGATTGCGGTTGTCGGAGGGGGGCTGTGTTGGCTGCGCGCCAAAGGACGCCTGCT
>CAZSJB010000531.1:0-2184 GCA_964606625.1 uncultured Tepidisphaeraceae bacterium
GCGCGCTTGTCACCGTAGGTAGTCTGGCGCGCGGACGCAACGCGAATGGCATCGGCGTTGAAGGTGATGTTGCTCAGTCCCGTGGTCGGCTTGCTCTTGGTGAAGTAAAGGATGTGCGTGTGGCTCTTGGCGAACATCTTGCGGGTCTGCTGCCCGAAGGTGTAGTGCCAGATGATCCAGTTCCGCATGTGGAAGCCGATTTCGCGCCGGGCGATGACACACAGATCGGCTGCAAACTCGTCCCCGATCGCCAGATAGAAGCTGCCCGTAGGTTTGAGGGCGCGATGCACCGCTTTCATCCACTGGCGCGACCAGTCAAGGTATTCCTTGACGTCTTTTTCGTCATCGTAGCCGTGATACAGGTAACCGATGTTAAACGGCGGATCCGCGAAACACAGGTCCACCCACGCCTCCGGACCGGCGTTCAGCAGTTCTATCGAATCACCCTGGATTATCTGATTTGGTTCAACCATTCCCGCATCATTATAGAGGCGAGGATGAATCGCGCATATTGTGCGCCCCGCTCGCGTCAGCGATTGGCGCCGACGCCGCTTAAGCGGTTCCAAACCCTTCTTAAAAGCAAGTTTACGCTTACTCATTCCTTGGCTGCTCTCCCTGTCACCAGACGGCTCCCCGTCCTATAATCGTCTGCTTACCGGACTTTGCATGAATCCCTCAGTACTACGACTTATTGATGCCAACACCAATCGAGCCCGTGAAGCGTTGCGGGTGATGGAAGACTACGCGCGGTTTGTCCGCAATGACGGGGCACTGGCAGCGGATCTGAAGCAGATCCGCCACGACCTCCGCAGCGCCCTGGCCGGCGTGCATGATCACGCCTTGCTGTGCCGCAACACCCCGGGCGATGTAGGGACTGTCAACAAGACCCCCACCGAATACGCGCGCACCGATCTGGCAGGAATCATCACCGCAGCCGGAAAACGCCTCGGCGAAGCCCTCCGTGCGATCGAGGAGTATCTCAAAACCAGCGATCCCGTAGCAGCTGGGCATGTCGAATCGCTGCGATACCGCTTCTACGATCTCGAAACCCGTATGGCACGCAGCCTGCATCCCCGCGAGCGATTCGCACAGGTGCGGCTTTACGTCCTGATCACCGAATCCTGCTGCCGGGGCGACTGGTTTCAGACCGCCGCGGCAGCCATCGATGGCGGTGCCGACGCCCTGCAACTTCGCGAGAAGGATATGGCTGGCGGCGAACTATTGGCCCGCGCCCGCCGGCTGGCACAACTCTGCCGCGAGCGGAACGTGCTGCTGATCATCAACGATCGTCCTGACATCGCCCTGCTCAGTAACGCCGATGGCCTCCATGTAGGCCAGGAAGATCTCCCAGTCCACGAAGTCCGCAAGCTCCTGGGCCCGGACAAGCTGATTGGCGTCAGCACGCACCATATCGACCAAGCTCGCCAAGCGGTGGCAGACGGCGCCGACTATCTCGGCGTGGGCCCGGTCTTTCCCAGCCCCACCAAGCCGCGGGAAATTCTTCCCGGCTTGCCGTATGCCCGTCAGGTGGCTGAGCAGATCGATATCCCCGCTGTTGCCATTGCGGGCATTACTCAGCAGAACGTCCATCAGGTAATCGCCACCGGCCTGCGCGCAATCGCCGTCACGGCAGCCGTCACGCAGTCAGCCGATCCACGACAGGCAGCCGCCCAGTTGCGAACATCGCTCACATCATAAGCCCCCCATCACCCCCTGATCCACTTACCTGCTCAGCGGCGCTGATAGGCACGCTGTACCAGCCGATCGACCAGTTGCTCAAATGGAATGCCTGCATGCGCAGCCGCTTCGGGAAGGAGGCTGCGCGGTGTGAACCCGGGCAGGGTATTGATCTCCAGCAGGTACGGCTGGAGAGTTTGCTCATCGATCATCACGTCAATTCGCGCCAGATCTCGCGCCCCAACGATCGCATTGGCGCGCTCAACCAACTGCTGGCAGTGCGTGATCAGGGCATCCGGCAAGCCCGTATCAAAGCGATGCTCGGTATCCGAGGCCTTGTACTTCGCCTCGTAATCAAAGAACTCGCGCTTGGGCACGATGCGGATGGGCGCCAGCGCCTTTTCTTCCAGCAGACCGATCGTAATCTCAGGACCGCTGATGAACTTCTCAACCAGCGCCCTGCCGTGGCGCTGGTTCGTCATCCCCAACGCGCCCACCGACACCGTT
>CAZSJB010000532.1:0-2182 GCA_964606625.1 uncultured Tepidisphaeraceae bacterium
GCAGGCCAAATACGTCTCCCGTGAAAACGCGATGGATTACGTGTTCGGCTATACCTGCGCCAACGACGTATCCGCTCGCGACTGGCAGAAAGACCGCGACCTGGGGGGCGGCCAGTTTACGCGCGGAAAGGGATTTGACGGGTTCTGCCCGATCGGACCGTGGATTGTTACCAAGGATGAGATTCCCAACCCCAATGACCTGCGCCTGCGCACACTGCTGAACGGCCAGGTCATGCAGGACAACACGACAGCCGACATGATCTTCGACGTGCCGGCCCTGATCGAAAGCCTCAGCAGCACGATGACCCTGCGTCCCGGGGCGATCATCCTCACCGGTACTCCCCAAGGCGTGGGATTTGCCCGCACGCCGCCGGTTTACCTCAAGGAGGGGGACACGGTGGTCATCGAGATCGAGAAAATCGGTCGGCTTGAGAATCCAGTCCGGCGGGAAGGGTAAAGGCTGGTGCGGGTGTCGGCGGTATGGGCTGCGTAAAGTCCGTATTCTGCCCCCCTGAACCAGGGTTTAACCGTGGCTGGTGCAACGGACCCTTGGGCGATCCGGGATTATTCCGAAAGATTGATCCTTCCCTCGTAGATCGTAACATAGTTGCTTTGGATGTCCGGGTGCTCCGGACACTTTCATAAGATCTCACTACATACAAAGGACGTGCAACAATGGCCGAGAAGACCGTTTCAACTGAATCGCTGGCGTTGGAAGAGCAGCAGGAATACTCGGGCAAGAAGCTCCGGATGGCCTTTATCGGCTGTGGTGGTATTGCGCAGACCCACCTGGCAGCTTTGCAGACCATGCCCGAGGTTGAAGTGGTCGCCGGATGCGACATCGACCCTCGTCGCCTGAAGATCATGGACGAAAAATGGGGGGTGAAAAAGAATTACAAAGATTGGAAGGTCATGCTCAAGGAGATGGCCGGCCAGATTGATGCGGTCAACGTGTGTACGCCTAACGGCGTTCATGCCCCGGCTGCCATCGACGCAGCCAACGCCGGGCTGCACGTCATCACCGAAAAGCCCATGGCGATGACCCCCGATGAATGCCAGCGCATGATCGATGCCGCCAAGAAGGCCGGCACGAAGATGTGCATCGGGTTTCAGTATCGCTATCACCCCAACACCCAGTTCCTCAAGCGCGCAGCCGACGAAGGGCAGTTCGGCAAGGTGATGTTCGTCAAGTGCCGTGCCCTGCGCCGCCGTGGCATCCCCAACTGGGGTGTGTTCGGCCAGAAGCACCTGCAGGGTGGCGGTCCGATGATCGACATCGGCGTGCATGTGATCGAAATGGCTCACTACGTCATGGGCAGCCCGCGTCCTGTTGCCGCCAGCGGTAACACCTGGACCTGGATGGGCAACAAGCCGTCCAATGTCGTCAGCCAGTGGCCCGGCTGGGACTATAAGACCTACACGGTTGAAGACCTCGCCATTGGACAGATCCGCTTCGAAAATGGTGCGATCATGCAGATCGAGGCGTCTTTCTGTAATCACATCGAGAAGGATGTGTGGAGCTTCGACCTGGTGGGCGAAGACGGCGGTTGCACTTGGGATCCTCCGATGATCTTCCGTGATCAGGCGGGAACCATGGTCAATATCGCCCCCGGCTTCCTGCCCAAGGAGACGGATTTTACGTCGCTGTTCAAGATCAAGCTTCAGAATTTTGTCGATGCCTGCCTGAAGGACACCCCGATGACGGCTCCCGGCGAAGCCGGTCTGGCTGTCCAGAAGATCCTCGATGGCGTCTATCGCTCGGCCGAGGCGGGCAAGGAAGTCGAAATCGACTAAGCTTGCTGCATTAAGTTAGCGCGCGGCGTTTGCCGCAGGACCGCAGAGAAGAGAGATCGATTCGATCTCGATTCTCTGCGGTTTCTTTTTGTGCAAACAAATCGGCGTGTGGATGTGCCCTATGCCCAAGAGGGCGCGCCGGTCTGGTTGGCCGTGCTGAAGAGAGGGGTGTCATTCAACCGGGGGGTGGAGCAGGAACAGGGTTTCGGGCACCTGTAGGACCTTCATGACGGGAGCTTTGTCTGGTTGGGGCTCATCCATGACGATGGCCCAGCGGCGACCGTTATGCGCTGGCTGGGCATCGTAGACGATGATGTACGCACCCCGCTCAGCCAGATGAATCCCGCCCGGGTTGAACACATAAGGCCGGTTGGTAGCGGGACAGGTG
>CAZSJB010000533.1:0-2177 GCA_964606625.1 uncultured Tepidisphaeraceae bacterium
TCCCTTGAATCTCCAGCTTTCTCAGATGATGCTCAGCCGCACTTGCCTGCTGTCGCAGATTCGCCAGCATCGGGTCCAGTGCAGCAAGCGTCTCAATATCTATCTCCGCCTCGTCGGTGGATCCCTCCTCCGCACTAACCGCCAGCAGACTTTGCTGTACTTCCAGTTCACTGAGACGCGTCTGGAGACGATGCAACTCACCGAACTTCGCGTCATACAGCTTGCCGATATCCTGACCGTTATAGCCTTCGATAATGGAAGCCAGGAGCTGTTTTTTCCCTTCCAGCTCGTTGTTATGAGCCGTCTGCAACTGCTGAAGAATCTCGAGGCGGCGACGCTCACTTTCGGCATCCGCTTCTAGATACAGCTTCTTGTAGGCAGCCACCACTGCCTCGGCACCGACCATGGCGACATTTGGATCGGTACTTGAAAAATAAACTGAGATCAGCTCATTGCTGCGTTCGACACTCAGCGATTCTTTGAACTTCAGCACTCCTTCGGGCGTTTTGTCATTATCAATCTGGATCCACTTGGGATTCTGCATCGCCAGATCGATGACGCGCTGGCTTTGAATCAGGGCCACCTGGGTTTCAACAAAGCTTTCGTAGCGAGGCAGAATGCCTTTCTCCTCATCGTTGTAGAGCACCCGGGGCAGAACCGGAGCCACGCGAATGGGAACCCGGCTGCGATAGAGGGTCTGTCCCCGGGTAAACCCGAGATAGCCGCCGATTCCACCCAGCAACAGGGCAAGCACGATCGCCCAGCCAAAGCGCCCACGCATGGAGCTCAGCACGAGCTTGAGCTTATCTTCTCCAGCATCCTGTGCAGAGGAGACAAACAGCTCGTCATCCTGCATTTCTCGTGACGATGTGGTGATCTGCGTGTTCATGTACAACTACCTGTTGCTTGTGGGCGTGGTGTTATGTCCGATAGCGTCTGTCTTATCCAGAATGGCAGCCAGCACCGGCTCATGTAGTGCCACCAGGGACACGAATATGGCATCCCGTTCTGGCTCGGAAACGGTGCTGTCAAAGGCCACCTGAAGCTGTCCTGCCCCCCACAGACGGGCGCGGGCATTGGCGGCCCGTTGACGCACGGTCGCCATATCAGGAATGAATTGCTCACCGGGCAGCATCAGGGAGTTGTAGATCACAATTCCCGGTCGGCCGCTGAGCGGTTGACCCTCAAACTCGTAGGACACCCCTCGGATCACCCGGCCATTGATCTCCCACTGCCGCTGCTGGCTGTTGATCTGGCGCCATCCACTGTTGGGATAGCAGTTCGGCGGATAATGGCCCTGCATATCGCGGGCGTCGGCGCAGTGAACGATCAGCAGGTTAGCGCGATGCCCTTCCAGCAGATCAACGTACTCGCGGCTGATCAATGCATTGGGTCGCAGAAGGGCAACGGCTGCCGGCGGCTGGGGAATCTCCCGCCCTACCCAGTTACCGATCCGAAGTGGCAATTCATCGACGGCGGTCCGCACTTGCGCCAGGTACGGCTCCACACTGTGAGCGCTGGAATCATTCCAGCGGTCATACCCTGCGCCGCCCAGCAGACACAGCGCGGCGACAATCGACAGCAGCGAGAAACGCCGAGTCTTCCACATGATTCAGCTCACCGCCAGTCGATAGGGAGAAATCGGAAGCATCAGCCAGCGCAACACGCGCACGATGCCCATCAGCAACAGGAATCCCACCGCAAGCATGATCCATCCACTGATATCGTGAAAGAGCTCCGCCCGATGTGGTTCAACCCGTCCATACACCCATACCGTGGGCACAAGGCGGATGACATTACAGGCAATCGCCGTTAACGGGCTGGCTGCAATGATCAAGAAGCGGACATATCCGCGCAAGGGGGTGATGTACGCAAATGTGTAAGAAACCAGGAACAGGGTGAAGACCATTCGCATGCCGTTGCAGGCTTCGGCAACGGCAATCTGCTGTCCGTCATACATCAGCACATTGCCCCACCGCTCCACGTTCATGCCAACTATTTCGGCGACGGACTGCGTGATCGCGGCTGTCGTTTCCTGCATCGGAATAGCCAGTGCCTGACGCAGAGCACCGGGAACCGGTACGATAAACACCAGCACACAGAACGCCGGCCAGAAACGCACGAGCACATCCGCACCCAACACCGTCAACAGCGCCCCCGCGAACATCGTCACGGCC
>CAZSJB010000534.1:0-2155 GCA_964606625.1 uncultured Tepidisphaeraceae bacterium
ATAGTAGCTCTTGCGGTCCCACTTGGTGTAGCGGGCGATCTTACATCCCAGCGCCAGGCCGACCATGATCGAGTACTCAACCGCCCGACGGTTCATCACCGGCAGCGTTCCGGGAAGCCCCAGCACGACCGGATCGACCTGCGCATTAGGGTCTCCACCGAACCCGTTTCGAGCACCGGTGAACATCTTGCTCTGCGTGGCAAGCTGGACATGGATCTCCATGCCCACAAGCACACGATAGGACTGAACGGATCGCTGCCGCATTGTGTTACTCCCGTGAAAGCTGGGATCGGCAGTATAACTACCGGGCGCATCGTCTCAACCGCGGACGATATCCCTTGCGCATCGGGCAATTTTTCCCGTATGATACTTCCCCATGGAACGCCTTCAGCGGGTTTTTGAACGCATCGATCAGGCCAATGCCGAAGACCCCAATCTTGTGGAGTATGACGGCACTCACCAGCCGCGAGAGCTGGTGTATGGCCGACAGATGACCCAATGGCTGGCCAAACTTGAACCGACTGCCAGCGAAGCGCTTCAGATCGCCGCTCGCGCCCAGCATATCCGTCGCTGGCAGGTCCCCCGAAACACCTTTCCCATGACCCGTGAAGGGTATCTCGCCTGGCGAAAGCACATGTATGACTTCCACGCCGACCAGGCAGCCGCCATTATGCGCGAGGAAGGATATGATCAGGCGACCATCGACCGGGTCCGCTTCCTACTCCGCAAACAGCGGCTTAAAACTGATCCTGAGACCCAGACCCTTGAAGATACCGCTGCCCTGGTCTTTCTCGAGGCCTACTTCGTCGAGTTTCGCAACAGCAAGGACTATGACGATGCCAAGTGGGCCAATATCCTTCGTCGAACCTGGATGAAGATGTCTGAGCGTGGTCGCATCCATGCCCTGCAACTGCCGCTCGATGCAGAATCGCGACGTCTGCTCGAGCTTGCCCTGCAATCATGGCCCGCCCGACTGTCATTACCGCCGCTTACGTCGCGCCGATGGATCAGCCCATGATCCCAGACGGCGCTATCGCCCTGAGCGACGATCAGATCGTGGCTGTCGGCAGACGTACCGAGATCATGGCGCGATACAGCATGACGGCTGAAGTGATCGAAGCCGGCAACGCGATTATCCTCCCCGGACTGGTCAATGCCCACACCCATCTCGAGCTGAGTGCATGTCAATGTGGCGAGAGTCCCGGCGGAAATTTCACCGACTGGATTTTAAGCATCCCCACCCGCCTGGCAGCCGTGTGTGAAGACCGCGAGCAGGCGTTTATACACGGCGTAAACGAAGGCATCGCCCAATGTCTGCGCTTCGGTGTGACCACCGTTGGCGACATCAGCCAGCAGTTTCACCTCACACGGCCGATCCTGCGAAACTCGCCGCTGCGCGTCGTCAGTTATGGGGAAACACTCGGCCTGGGCGGTGCACGCCCCCGGTTTGCAATACTTTTGGAAGGCGCTGTCGCCATGCATCAGGCGACGGATCGCCTTCGCATCGGCCTGACACCCCATGCGCCCTACACGGTGGATCAACGCGGTTACGAGCAGTGCCTTGCCATTGCCCATCACCGTAAATTGCCCCTGGCAACGCATCTGGCCGAGACACCGGAGGAAACTGAGTTTTTGCTGTATCAGCGGGGAATCTTTCGTGATATCTGGGATAAACTCAGCCAATGGCAGGACCCTGTTCCCCTGCTCGCCCAGCCGCCCGTGCCGATGGCAGCTTCCCTCGGCATGCTCAATTATCCCACGTTGCTGGCACATGTGAATTACTGTGATGACAATGACCTCGCCCTGCTTGCACAAGGCCAGGCGAGCGTGGTCTGGTGCCCCCGCACACATCGCTACTTTGGTCATCCGCCTCACCGCTGGCGGGATATGCTGCAAGCCGGCATCAATGTGGCTGTCGGAACAGATAGCTGTGCCAGTTCGCCGGATCTCAATCTGCTTGATGACCTGCGACTGATACGCCACCAGACTCCGGAGGTTCCGCCGCACACGCTGTTTGAAATGGTCACCTCGCGCGCCGCAGCCGCGTTGCAATGGTCCCATCAGATCGGCAGTCTTACGCCCGGAAAATCGGCTGATCTGAGCATCTTTCCTGTAAAGACAACCGCCCCACTTGCCGAACTGCTGGATCAGCCGA
>CAZSJB010000535.1:0-1144 GCA_964606625.1 uncultured Tepidisphaeraceae bacterium
ATGCAGGCGGAGGTGATGATCATGGACACGCCGATTTCCCGCCAGGATACCTGGTCCTGGCAGAAAAGCCCGCTGGGCGGCGAGTTTGCGTTCCTGATGCGCGATGTCACCTGGCCGATCTTCGCCTCCCGTCAACATCGCCAGCGGCTGGAGATGCATTTACGCACTGCCGGAGATGGCACGCCTGTGGCGTTGGTCTATACCCTGCCCCCGCAGGCGACGATTGCCTTTTTATCGCGATCAGAATGGGCGGATTCGGTATCGGGCCCCACAGCGGTTCCGTCCACCAGCCGGCTGATGCCCATGGTCCGCCGGCTTTACCGAAATACCCATCAAACTCCTACCTCCAACGCGACAGGAGTGATTGTCACGCCGCGGTGAGATGTCTCCTTACACCAACTGGATTGATTGGTAAGTGTTTAATTAAAAATGATTTAAGGGGTGGTTGAGGGTGTCTCTCGGTGCGGATCCCTTGATTCCTGCACGGGTGGGCTCGCGTTCCATGGGGCTGGTAAAAGTGGAGGCGGTAGCGCCTGAAGGTATCAGGGAATTTTGGCATCTCCATACCGCACCTGCTCGATGCGATTAGACGGCAATCATGCGTCAAAATCGCGCTGAAACGGGTGTTTGACCCACTAATGGGATTGACATATCCGATTATCCTATTATGATTGTGAAATAATTCACGAATGCTTTGGCAGGGTCTCAGGCTTTTAGCGTTTACTTCCTGCCGGGCATGTGGCAGATAACGAACGTCAGCATGTGACTGACTGGTTAGCCGTCGTGAAACCGGTTTGACGCGGTAGGTAACACGGTCAACGTAGGAAAGGATCCAGCTATGACAGTCGCTGCACCCGAAAAACGCTCCGGAGAAGCCCGGGCGAATGCCAACCCTTATGTGAAGCAGTGGATCGACGAGTGCGTCGCTCTCTGCAAGCCCGACAAGGTCGTCTACTGCGACGGCACCTATGAAGAACGTCAGCGCATGTTCAAGGAAGGGTGCAAGACCGGTGAGTTCATTGAACTGAACCAGGAGAAGTGGCCGGGCTGCTACTACCACCGCTCCAATCCAAACGACGTGGCCCGCACCGAGCACCTGACCTTCATTTGCACACCCTCGGAGGACATGGTCGGTCCAACCAAC
>CAZSJB010000535.1:1154-2149 GCA_964606625.1 uncultured Tepidisphaeraceae bacterium
TGGATGGCCGACAAGGAGGCGTACGCCAAGCTTGAAGGGCTGTATGACGGCTGCATGAAGGGCCGCACCATGTACGTCGTGCCGTTCGTCATGGGGCCCAAAGGCTCGCCGCTGGCCAAGGTGGGCATCCAGCTCACCGACTCGCTCTACGTTGCCGTCTCCATGAGCATCATGACGCGTATGGGCGATATCGCATGGGATCAGTTGGGCGATTCGGACGAGTTCACCCGCTGCCTGCATTCGATCGGCGATGTGAACCCGGATCGGCGGTACATCTGCCACTTCCCGCTGGATAACACGATCTGGAGCTTTGGCTCGGGGTATGGCGGGAATGCGCTGCTGGGCAAGAAGTGCCTGGCGCTGCGGATCGCCAGCTGGCTGGGCCGTCAGCAGGACTGGATGGCTGAGCACATGCTGCTGATGGGCGCCGAGTCGCCCGACGGCGAGAAAAACTACATCGCAGCCGCCTTCCCCTCAGCCTGTGGCAAGACCAACTTCGCGATGCTCATCCCGCCGGCGAAGTACAAGGACTGGAAGGTCACCACCATCGGCGACGACATCGCCTGGATGTGGGTGGACGAGGAAGGCAAGCTGCGGGCGATCAACCCCGAAGCCGGTTACTTTGGCGTCGTGCCCGGCACGAACTCCAGGTCGAACCCCAACGCGATGAAGACGATCCAGAAGGATACGATCTTCACCAACGTCGCTCTGGTTCCGCTGGAAGACGGCACATATGACGTCTGGTGGGAAGACAGCGACTGGCCCGCCCCCGCGAAGGCCATCGACTGGCAGGGCAAGGAGTGGACGCCCGAGTCGGGCACGAAGGCGGCCCATCCCAATAGCCGCTTCACCGCGCCGGCCATCAATAATCCGGTGCTGGACGAGAACTGGGACGACCCAGCCGGTGTGCCGGTGACGGCGATCATGTTTGGTGGCCGCCGCAGCAAGACCATCCCGCTGGTCACCCAGGCGTTCAACTGGATCCACGGCGTGTA
>CAZSJB010000536.1:0-2148 GCA_964606625.1 uncultured Tepidisphaeraceae bacterium
CGCTCGTGCCCGAGGCGAACTCGATGTCCAGCAATTCATTGCGGGAGTACTTGTATCCCAGTACGGAGCATCCGCCGATGATGAACAGCGTGCTGAAAACAGAGAAATACTTGACTTTTCCGACCCAGTCGATGTTCGGCTGGAGCAGCCGATCGATCTTCGGCAGCGTCAGCGGGAGGCTGCCCAGGTTGTTCAGCGGCGTGTACTCCAGCAGGAAGCCGAAGATGGTTCGCGTCACGTACAGCGCCGTGAACAGCGATGTCACCAGGCCGATGCCCAGCGTCAGCGCAAAGCCCTTCACTTCTTCGCTGCCAATGTAATACAGAATGACGGTGGTGATCAGTGTCGTGATGTTGGCGTCGATGATCGCCGAGAACGCCCGATCATAGGCATTGCGCAGCGCCTGGCGGATCGACAGGCCGCGCTTCTGCTCCTCGCGCAGTCGCTCGTAGATCAGCACGTTGGCGTCGACGCTCATGCCGATCGTGAGCACGATGCCCGCAATGCCCGGCAACGTGAATGTCGCATTGAACGCCGCCATGATGCCCAGCAGCAGGATCATGTTGAGCAGCACCGCCAGGACCGCCACCACACCGGCTGCGTAGTAGTAGACGATCATGCATCCAGCCGTCAGCGCCAGACCGCTGACGCAGGCAATGAAGGCGGCGCGAAGGTTATCCGCCCCCAGTTGGGGACCGACCGTGCGCTCATAGATCGGCTCTTCGCTGAGCTGGGCCGGCAGCGACCCCGCACTGAGCGTGCTGGTGAGGTAGCGGAGTTCGGCTTCGCTGAAACCGCCCTGGCCACCGCCGGAAATGTATCCACGGCCACCGGTAATCGGTTCGTTGATGTTGGGCGCGCTGATGATGACATCATCCAGCATGATCGCCAGCGGCCTGTTGCGGCTGGCGCTGGTCAGGCGGGCAAACAACTGGGCGCCGTAGGGATCAAACTGGAAGTTGACCACCCGGGTGGTACGGAATCCCTCCGTGAGGCGACCGGCTGTGGCGGATCGCAGTCCCCACGACTGTTCACCGGGACGATTCACCAGTGATTTGTCGGGCGTGGTGTAGGCCAAGGCATAAAAGGCATCGCCATATCGCTCGGTGGGATGGCCGAAGTATTCGGGACGATCCACCTTGTACCAGCGAAGGTCATCGGTCGCCGAGCTGACCGGTCCCATCTCCTGGAGACGGCGCACCATCTGCTGATAGCGATCCGGCGGCAGGTCGTTTGCGAGGATGTGGAACTCCAGCACACCCGATCCGCGGAGCAGGCGCTTGAGTTCGGCGCCGGCGTCCAGCGAATCCCGCACCGGCTCAAACTTCTCCCACGCAGCGACATACTGATCGAGCGCTTCCAGCCGCTGGGGCTGATCCTTGAACTGTTCGCGCAGCGCCTCCAGCCGCTTCTTGCGAGCCTCGGATGGCAGATCGAGCACCGCGTCAACCGCCGTCACCGAAAGGTTCGTCTGGTCGATCTGCTCAACCAGCGACTCTTCCTGGGACTGAAGCTCCGCATCCCGGATGAAATCACCGGCCTGGCGGGCGGCCCGACGCTGATCGAGGACGTCGAGCAGTTGGGTAAACAGCTCCTGGCGGCGCTGGTCATCACCGGCGAGCTTCATCAGCCGATTGCGACGTTCCTCGAGGCTGAGCTGATCATTGCGGGCAATCGCCATGACGCTGGCGACACGGATGTTGAACGATTCGAGCGCGCTCTGCGCTTTCGTGTAGGCGTCGCGGATGGCTTCGGCGCCTTCGGTCTTCGCAGCCAGCGGCATCTGGATTTCGAGGCGGTCATTGCCCATCGGCCGCCAGACGAGGTTTTTTGTGCCGTCCGGGTCGACACGGCGCTTGAGCGCCTGCATTACCTGCCCCACCAGCTCAGGGGTAGAGTCGCCATCCGGCCCCTTGATCTCGTACAGAAGGCTGGTGCCGCCCGCGATGTCAATGCCGGCTTTGAGGTTGTGCTTCTGGCTCCAGGGGATGTCCGGATCCAGCAGCTTGCCGAGCGGGAAGATCCCCCCGCCGATCCCCGGTACGCCAAACAGCGCTACCAGCGTCAGCACGATAATTAACGTAAATCGCCCGGATAGATTGGTCGGCATAGGAGAGGGTTCGGTGTTCAGGTTTCAGGGTTCAGGCG
>CAZSJB010000537.1:0-2139 GCA_964606625.1 uncultured Tepidisphaeraceae bacterium
TCAGGTGGGATTGGTCTTACAGAGCGCCGCAACAACAATTCAAGTTGTTGCGGCTTACTTGTCTGCTGACTCAAGGCTTCCCATGCTGACGTTCCCGATACGGAAAACTCGATACCGCCCCTATATCTAATTCCCGCTTGCTTGGCAATGAAGAGCGGTGGCCGTCAGCGTTTGAGGCCCCTCTGACGCCCCAACTGCCACGACGCCGAACCGCCCTGCACGACGCCCACGACATTGCGGCCGAGCTGGCAATCGATGTCCGGCCACCACGGTACAAGTGTGAACGTGTAGCTATTTTCGACCACCGCGAACTTGCCGTTGGATAGCTGCACGGTGCCGGTGAACTTGCCGCTGACGCTCTCGCCGTCCGTGGCGGCGCGGAACGGCAGCCCCTTGCCCTCGGCTACCTCCACGACGACGCGGGCAACCGCGCGATCGCGCAACAAGGTGGCTAGAAGGCTGCGCCGGTAGAAGACGCGGCCATTCCGCGTCCGGCTGGCGTCGCCCTGTTCGATATGATGCTCGCGGCGCTGGTCCATCGCCTCGCGCACCTGCTCGCCGAAGCCGGCCGGCGCAAGGTTGGCCGTCTCGCCATGGATCAGCCGCCGGTCCAGCCAGATCGCGCCATCCGAACCGATCAGCTTGCCTAGATCGACCGGGGAAAGGACGCGAACGCTGGCCTGCCGGTCACGGCCGGCGTCATAGGCGGCGGCACGTTTGACCAGATCATCGGGGATGCGCCGTTGGTCGGTGTCGATCCGCTCGACGATCCCGGCCCGGCGTAGCGCCTCCAGCCGCCGGACATGGGCATCGACATAGCCCTCATAGTCGCCGTCGGGAACGCCGCCGTCCTTTTCCTGTGTCGTCGCTTCATTTCCCCGAAGTGATGGTCGTTGTCAGCGTATTTGCATAGAGATGCGCCTTGTCGTGCATCCATGAAATGCCATCGGACCAGTTGGACCGGTCACGCATATTGATCTTCCGTGACATCAGGAAATAATACTCCTTGCCAGGCTCGACGAGTGGCACGCCCAGCCGATCCTCCAACAGTTCGCTGTATGGCTCGAGCTTTCGATGCGTTTCTTCTCGGGCTTCCCCGAGTGGCCCGCGGACGAACAATCCGATTTCAGCAACGCCAATATAGATCGATATGGTCAGGCCAAATGCCTCAAGTGCCCACCACCAATTGGAACCGGCACTGGGTACATTATAGGCAGCATCTTCGGGGTACCTCTCCCGATAGGCTTGCCAGTAGTCACGCCGAAACTGGCTGATCCCGCTGACGTTTTCATGCGCAACGGCGATCGACTGAAGACGCCGCTCCCACGCATTCGGGCGTTCAAGTACGTCGAAAATGGGAGCTGGCAGACTATCGCCGATCTGGACCAGCCGCAGGCGAACGGCAAAGAACGCGAATGGATCGACTGTATGCTGGTTCAACCATTTTATCGCGGACAAATGGGGTGCACGAAAATCGCGAGCGATCCAGATGACCGTCTTTGCGTCCAATCCGGCAAGATAGGTCAGGATCTGCCCGAGATGCGTATGGTCGGTTGTCTCCAGCTGGTTCTCGATCAGGATCAGGCTGTCATCGGCGAGGTTGCGGGCAAGAATGTCAGCGCTGAAGCTTTCCACCGCCACTTCGCGCCCTTCAAGTTCCAGCGGCACGCCAATCGCCTCTGAAAGACGGTCCAGATTTGCTGCAAGCCATGGCGTGAAGCTGGCCGCTTCATTCGCCCAAGCAGTCCGGGGAGAAATATCGATGAGGCGTCCAATGTCCATCAGGCCGTTTCCAGTATACTCAAATCGTGCAGTACTTTTTTCGAACTGTGCGCAGAGATCCACCGGCCGAGCGGCCGCTTACCGTCGCCAGGTGCCGAGACCCTCGCCGTCATAGAGCTCGATCGTGAAGCCCGTCGCGGCCATGTCCGCATTTGCCCCCGCATCCCCCCCCGTGTCGTCGCCGCTGCCGTCGTCGAAGGCGAAGCGCACCGAGGATCGTGTGCCGGGGGGCGCGTTCTCGCCGCCCGGGGTCAGGGCGAAGACCGGGCCGTCCCAGGGGTCGAGGGGAAGGCGCAGCCGGTCGGGGCCGAGGATGAGGGTGAGGCCGCCATCGCCGTCGCCTTCCTCGGCCACCAC